>JAIRZA010000196.1 GCA_031267475.1 Spirochaetaceae bacterium
GGGGGTTGCGGGGTGTTAAAGGGATTGCTAATATAAAAAGCATGAGAGTATTCAAAAAATCGGAAAAGCTGGATAACGTATGCTACGAGATACGCGGACCCGTGTTGGACGAAGCAAAAAGACTAGAAAAAGAAGGCTTTCGCATACTCAAACTAAATATAGGCAACCCCGCGCCATTCGGCTTCAACGCGCCGGATGAGATAATACACGACATCATCATCAACATGAGAAACGCTCAAGGATATTCCGATTCGCAAGGACTATTTCCGGCGCGAAAAGCCATAATGCACGACTTTCAGAGCAAAGGAATACTCGACGTAGACATAGAAGACATCTACACCGGCAACGGCGTAAGCGAACTCATCATGATATCCATGCAGGCCCTGATGAACAACGGCGATGAAGTACTCGTTCCAATGCCCGACTACCCCCTATGGACAGCCGCGATTACACTATCAGGAGGCAAAGCCGTCCACTACCACTGCGACGAGCAATCCGCATGGAACCCCGACATTGACGACATACGATCTAAAGTAACCCCCGCGACCAAGGCAATCGTTGTAATAAACCCGAACAACCCCACCGGCGCGGTATACGACCGGAAAATCCTTGAAGAGATAGCGGCAATAGCGTATGAACATGAACTCATCATATTCGCGGACGAAATATACGAGCGAATCATATACGAAGACGCCGTACACATACCAATGGCCGGCATAGAGAGCGGCATATTAACCGTCTCGTTTAACGGACTATCCAAAGCCTACCGCGCCGCCGGATTCCGCGCCGGCTGGATGGCGCTGTCGGGCAACAAACAAATAGCGGACAGCTACCGCGAAGGACTCAATATGCTTGCAAATATGCGACTATGCGCAAACGTACCCGCGCAGTTCGGCATACAGACGGCGCTAGGCGGCTATCAGAGCATAAAAGATTTTGTCCTGCCGGGCGGACGATTACTTGAACAGCGCGACACCACCGTGAACCTGCTCCGCCAGATACCCGGAATCTCGTGCGTAATGCCCAAAGGCGCGTTGTACTGCTTCCCAAAAATTGATACAGAACGATATAACATCACAGACGACATGCGTTTCGCGCTGGACTTGCTGCGGGCGGAACACGTCTTATTAGTTCACGGCACAGGCTTCAACTGGCCGCAGCCCGACCACTTCCGCATAGTATTCCTTCCAGACAACCTCATGATTACAGACGCGATTGGACGACTAGCCCGCTTTCTGGAAATATACAGGCAGGATTGAACCTTCCCGCCCAAAACGCGGGATAAATATATCAATCAACCAATCAATCTGAACGCAAAGCATAAGGCCTAATCATCGCCGTATCAAAAACAGCGGTAAATTCCTTCAAAGTTACCACATCCTTGCGATAATTCGCGTTTGAACCCGCCGAGCCAAACCAGTCTGAAAAACACATACGCTTAGCGCCGCCGGTATAATCAGCGCAGTCGTAAGCAATGGCGATTTTTCGCGCCCTTATACCCTTCGCGGCGCGTATCCAGCCGCCCAAATCATCTTGAAAATCACTAACAATAAAGAAAGAAACATTCTCGTTCAAATATTTTTTGCAGTATTCAATACCACCAGCTAAAATAGTGCCGCCCCCGGCCGTAAATTTACCAGCCCCATTCAACAAAGTGTCGGAGCAAAGACCATCCGACCAGCATACAAGACGACTTTTTTCTTTGTCGAAAAAACCCTCCGCCTTGATAATCGAATGAACAACACGCTTTAGAAGACCCGCCGGAACACTACCCGATACATCCAACAATACACAAAGCGCCGCGGGAGTTTTGTCAATGACACGAAAACGGCGCGGAATAAAAACATCAGAATTAAATTTATTGCGATTATTGTTGTAAAGCATATCCGTAAAAATACGACGTTTTTTATACATAACGCCGCGCTCGCGCAGTATTTGAATAAGCTGCCCAAAACTATCACATTCGCTCACAGAATGAGACGCCGCCGCGCCGGTAATATACGTAGTTCTGCCGCGCCGTATTCGCTCGCCGCCATCGCCGTTATGTTCGTCAATCATAGTTTTGCGCGTTTCATGCGATTCCTTAATCTGGTTTTCAGATAATATTTCGCTGTTATACGCGCCCATATCGCCGGTTTTTATTTTGTTACCCTCGCCGCCGCTTATCGCGTCAAGCGATTTACGCATATCTTTGCATAAAAAAATCATATACGTCATCCAATCAAGACCAAGCGGCCAACCCCCTTTTGGGTAGGCAAGATATTCCTGTAGTCGAACACTGCCCGGCATATTTTTTTCTAACAAGTCATGAACATCGCGCCAATCATCTTTGAAAAGCTTGCTGTTCACCTCCATAGCCTGCGCCATGCCCGTGAAACGCTCGTAAATATACGTTGAATATAAACCCATACGCTGATTAATATTTTTATCCTCCGGCAGCCTCAAAAAAATTACCGGCATATTTTTGCGAAAAAAACCATCAAACTGTATTTTTTGCGCTTGCGGGCGGGTTGAATGATTGTATAGAATATGAGCTTTTTCACGTAAATCGCAGACGGCGTGTACGCGGCCGTCCACATCGTTTCTGATATAAATGCAATACTCGCCGGGCGCGGCGCGGTACGAAAACGGCAAAACCGCCTTGCTTGCGGCAGTGTCTTTTATATACGACACAGACACGTTAAGCCGCTTAAACAGCGCGTTCATATCATCCACATGATCATCCTTGCGTTAGGCCTTGACTTTCGGCCGATCAGCTTGTTTAGTATACAATCCGCTTGAAAAATATGCTACGATTTTTGAAGCGATTTTATTGATATGTACGGAGGAGTTGATGAAAACAAATGTTTTAGCTGTTTTGGTGGAAAACAGAGCGGGGACTTTAAGCCGCGTAGCCGGACTTTTCAGCAGACGCGGTTTCAATATCGACAGTTTGACGGTGGGCGAAACGGAAGACAAAAATATTTCCCGTATGACAATATCGGTATCCGGCGACGACGCGGTGCTTGAACAAATCGTAAAACAGCTTGGGAAACTTGTGGATGTTATATCTATCCGTCAGTTGGAAGATTCCTGCATCAAACGGGAAATCTTGCTTGTGAAAGTGCAGTCTAACGAGAAAAACCGTTCCGCTATAGTTGAAGTAGCGTCGATATTCCGCTCGCGTGTGATAGATATATCGGCTTCGACGATAACGATAGAAGCTACGGGTAGTTTTGACAAACTTAACGGACTGCTTCAGCTTTTGCGTCCCTACGGAATTCTTGAGCTTGCCCGCACTGGTTTGGTTGCGCTTGAACGCGGGTCGCGCGTTCTGTCAAAAGACGAATGAGCGCGGAGCCGGCGTTGCTGGTGCTTACCGGCCCAAAACATTCGGGGAAGTCCAGCGCCGGTCGCGCCTTGCAGGAAATTTTGGGGTGGGGCTTTGTGGATGTTGACGCGCTGATTGAGGAGCGGGAGGGTGTTTCGGCGCGTGTTCTTTACGGGCGGGGGCGCGATATTTTTCAAAAGGCGGAGGAAGAGGCTGTTATTTCGCTGCAAACGGGTTTTACCGCGGATAAGGGTCTGATTGTCGCGGCGGGCGGTGGGCTTTCTGATAATGAGGGGGCTGTAACGAGTCTTGTCCGGAATCCGCTTGCTGTGTTTGTTTATTTGGAGGTGGACTCCGGCACTGCTTGGGATAGGATAAAGAAATCGGGGGGTCTGCCTGCTTTTCTTGATGTTGAGGATCCCGAAGCGGCGCACGCTCTTTTGCACGAGCGTCGC
>JAIRZA010000224.1 GCA_031267475.1 Spirochaetaceae bacterium
AGGCTGTTCCAAGAACTGAAGTTTTGGAACAGCCTCTTTTGATAAATTGCAAGCGGGGGAATTAAGTATGGCGATAAAGCAAATCAGAAGCACCTGCGCGTATTGCGGCGCGGGGTGTCAGATTATGTTCACGGTGGATACCGACCAGAATAAGATTTTGGAGGCGGTACCGGCGAATGGGCGTACCAACGCGGGGACTTTGTGTCTCAAAGGCTGGTATGGCTGGGATTATCTTAATGATCCTCAGATTTTGACCAGACGGCTCAAAAAACCGATGATTCGGAAAGACGGCAGAGGCAGCGACTTTGTGGAAGTCGAATGGGACGAGGCGATTTCTTATGTGGCCGGACGTTTGAGCGAAATTAAGGCAAAATACGGTCCTGATTCCATTATGGGGACAGGTTCAGCGCGGGGGCCGGGTAACGAAGCCAATTACATCATGCAGAAATTTATGCGCGCGTGTATTGGCACGAATAACGTCGACCACTGCGCCCGTATATGACACGCTCCTTCTGTAGCGGGTCTACAGTTTTCATTGGGTTCAGGCGCAATGTCAATGGGCGTTCCGGAAATCGAGGACGCTAAGCTTCTTTTTGTTTTTGGCTATAACGGAGCTGATTCTCACCCGATTGTCGCGCGGCGAATAGTTCGCGCTAAAGAAAAGGGCGCGAAGATTATTTGTGTCGATCCCCGGCGGATTGAGACGGCGCGTATCGCGGATATGCATTTACAGCTTAAAAACGGTTCGAATCTTGCGCTGGTGAACGCTATCGCCCATGTTATTATCAAAGAAAATCTCATCAACAAGGACTTTATCGAGCAGCACTCGGCGGGCTATGAAGATTTCGCGCTTATCGCGGAAAGGTACACGCCGGAATACGCGGAAGGTATTTCTCAGGTGCCTGCGGAGGAGATACGGAAGGCCGCCCGGATGTATGCGACTTCCAGCGGGTCTATGATTCTATACGGCATGGGTGTATGCCAGTTTTCTCAGGCGGTGGATGTGGTCAAAGGGCTTGCGAATCTTGCCATTATGACCGGCAACTTTGGCCGTCCGGCTACGGGCATAGGTCCGGTGCGCGGGCAGAACAATGTGCAAGGGGCCTGTGATATGGGCGCGTTGCCGAACTGTTTCCCCGGCTATCAGAGTGTAACCGATCCGGTGATACGGGCAAAGTTTGAAAAGGCGTGGGGGGTTGAGAAACTGCCCGACCAAATCGGCTGTCCGATTACCCATGTGCCGCATCGTGTGCTTCATCCAGACGACCCCTCAAAGAAGATACACGCCTATTACATATTCGGAGAGGATCCCGCGCAGTCGGATCCTGACCTTGCCGAGGTGCGCGAGTCGCTGGACAAGTGCGATTTTGTTGTTATGCAGGATATTTTCATGAACAAGACAGGCAGGCACGCGGATGTTCTTCTTCCGTCGACTGGGTGGTGCGAGCATGACGGTGTTTATTCCTGCTGCGACCGCGGCTTTCAACGCATCCGCAAGCTCATTGAGCCGCAGGGCGATGTGAAGACCGACTGGGAAATCATCAGCGCCATTTCTACGGCGATGGGCTACCCTATGCACTACAACAACACAGAGGAAATCTGGAACGAGCTTATTGATTTGTGCCCAAGTTTTGCCGGCGCGACTTACGAAAAAATTGAAAAACTGGGCTGCATACAGTGGCCGTGCAGGGACAAGGCGATGACGGACACGGGAACGCCGTACCTTCACAAGGGCGGCAAGTTTGCACACCCGGACGGAAGGGCGAAATTTTATGGCACGGATTGGCGGCCGCCCAAGGAGCTTGAAAACGACAAGTTCCCGCTGGTGTTCTCTACGGTACGCGAGGTCGGGCACTATTCGGTGCGCACGATGACCGGAAATTGCCGCCTGTTGCGCAACCTTGAAGACGAGCCGGGCTGGATACAGATGAACCCCGAAGACTGCGAGGCAGTTGGTATTCGAAAAGGCGAACTGGTTAAGGTGGTTTCCAAGCGCGGTTACTGCATTACCCGTTGTCTGCCCACCGGCCGCGTGAAGAAGGGGGCGGTTTACATGACTTACCAATGGTGGATTGGCGCGTGTAACGAGTTGACCCAAGGCGCTTTGGATCCGGTGAGCAACACGCCGGAGTACAAGTACGCCGCGTGTCGTGTGGAAAAAATCGATGATCAGGTGTGGGCGGAAAAGCACATCCGCGAGGAATACGCCGAAATCCGCGAGCATATGGGCATCAAGGCGACCGCGGGCGATGGCGTGGTCAAACTCGCCGCCGCGCCGGTTGCGTAACGGTATGTTTTTCTAGGAGTTTGAAGTTATTGTACTTGTAACAAGCAGATTGATTGTTGAACAAGCCTATAAAAAAACCCGCCTTTCGGCGGGTTTTTTTACGTCGACCGCATATATGAAACCCGATGGCGGGATCAGTTAGCGGCTGTTTTTTTCAACTTTGGGTACACACTACCCGGAGTTCCGGGAGACTTAACACTTAAACCAGTAAAATCCCAGTTATCCGTAGAAAAACCACGAGCCGTCCAGAAACTTTGCGATGAAAGCTCGGCGGGACTCGCCGCTGCGCCGTTTAGATTTGCAAGCGTATTTGGATCCGCCGCAACGGGAGTATTCCCGTTAAAATCTTTGGACACCCCCAGCGGCATATCGCTAACAGCGTAGTTTTCATCAAGCGTCTTAAACGGAGCAACACTACCGCTTTTGAAAATGTAACCAATGACGGGATAAGAATAAGCATTCTTATCTGTGGACCCCGCCACAACCGACGGATTAACAGCGACATTATTTTTAATAACAGCATTCCTGTTACTCAAAACCCCTATCAAACCACCCGCGATAACACTCCGCTCATTCTGCGCGCTGGAGGCATTGGTATTCGCCGTCCTTTCGATATTGATTTCTGTTGTAGAGTAGCAGTTTTCAATAGTCAGGTTTACCTGCGCCCCATTGTTGAATTTTGATTCAGACGACGAATCCTTCGACGCGCAACCAATAATACCGCCGGCGTCAAGAAGATATTTGTCGTTGCTCATCGAAGCCGTTATCGAACCGCCTGTTCTGCAATTTATAATTTTAACCGTCCCTCCAGAATTGCCAACTTTACCAACCAAAGAGCCTATTGAAACGTGCGACATAGTACTACTAGAAATACTAATACCCTCCGCCGTTATAATTAGATCGGATTCGCAATTTTCAAGCGTAACATTAATACCGCTATACCCTTGATCTATCTCGCCGAAAATGCCGCCTATTAGTACCCATGTGGTAGATGAATTAAACGATCTGTAGTTCAGTTCGCCTTTAACCGATATATTCTTTAATTTGCAGGTAGTGTTATTGGGCATACTTCCAACCACCGCGCCAAAATATATGTAACCACTAACATCGACCCCGCCCGATACGGTAGAAACATCTACATTCAGATTCTCGATTATAGCGCCGCTCGCAAGACTGTCGAACAAGCCGGTGGCGCCGGTTCCTTTAGAAAGTTGTAATTTTATCGTGTTGCCGCCGCCGTTAAAATGCCCCTTGTAGTTGTCAGGACCGTCCCACTTTCCCAACTCGGTAAGGTCTATATCGTTGGCAATGTAGTAGTTGGTGGTCGTCCCTATCTTGGCTAAGTCCGAAGCCTTGTATACCATCGTGTACAAGGGGTTTTCCGCGTTGCCGCCAGTGCCGCCGCTGCTGTCCACAGTGAAAGTCAG
>JAIRZA010000022.1 GCA_031267475.1 Spirochaetaceae bacterium
GCGCGGCGTGAATCCAATCAATCTATAAAAATATTATAAAAACGTTATTATGTTATAAGAGGCGCTTTATGTTAATAGTAAAAATTTTGCTGGGGCTTGTGTGCCTTGGCGTAGTAGTCTTTGTGCATGAGTTGGGACATTTCATCGTCGCGCGTCTTATGGGCATAGATGTGGAGGCTTTTTCCATAGGATGGGGCAAACCCATCCTTGCCAAAAAGATAGGCGGGGTGGAGTACCGGTTAGGTATGTTTCCAATCGGCGGTTATTGCAAGATGCGCGGCGAAAACGAATTTGAAGAGGCGTGGAAAAACGACCGCGCCGAAGTCGCGCCGGACAAAGGCAACTTTTTTGAGGCGCGTCCGGCGGCGCGTATCTTTGTAGCCGCCGCGGGTCCGCTGTTTAATTTGCTGTTCGCGGCGCTTGTTTTTATAATTACCTGGGGCATAGGTTTTGAATTCCCCACAATGAGCAACCGCGTTGTGCTTGTTTCCGATGTCTTCCCCGAAGAAGATTATCCGGCGTCCCGCGCCGGTATTAAAACCGGGGACCGCATAATCGAAATCAACGGCAAAAAAGTCGAGAACTATCGCGATGTACAAACGTTAATAGCGGTAAACGCTGAAAAAGAACTGCATTTCAAAATCTTGCGCGAGGGGGAGGGCGCAGCCGCGTCCGTCCGTCCTGAAATCATCGATATGTATATCGAGCCCGAGATGGAAAAATCGAGCGGCGCGGGGCGCATAGGTGTATATTATTGGGCGGATCCTGTAATCGAAAGCGTAATGCCTGACAGTCCGGCCGCGGAAGCCGGGCTGACTGGCGGCGACCGTATAATCGCGGTAAACGGAGAGGCTGTCGCTTACTCCGCAGCCTTGTTAAAAATCATTGACGGCGGCGGAACACGTCCGCAGACGCTCGATATGGAGCTTGAACGCGATGGACAGATCGCCAGAGCGCGTGTAACAGTGCCGCCGGATGACGATACCCCCATCGGCATATCGTGGGAGACGCTAAAATATCATACGCCGCGCTATTCATTTTTTGGCGCTATCGGTAAAGGTTTTAGCGAAATGTGCGACACGCTGGTCGTCTCGGTGCGCAGTCTGGCCTTGCTTTTTCGCGGCGTCGATCTTACAAAAGCGGTATCGGGGCCGGTACGTGTAAGCTACATGGCGGGCGAAGTCGCGGCAAACAGCTTTAGCCAGAGCGCCGGCGCGGGATTGCGTTCCACGGCGAATTTTCTTGCGCTAATTTCGATAGCCCTCGCAGTGATGAACCTGTTGCCGCTGCCTGTGCTCGACGGCGGGCTCATCGTCCTGTTCCTAATCGAGATGATACGCCGCCGCCCGCTTCACCCTCGTTTCATATCAGCGTATCAGACTGTGGGCGTGGTATTGATAGGCGCGTTGATGTTGTTCGCCGTGTTCGGCGATATACTCTTTTTTGTTCAGGGTTGAGGACTGTGTGTTTTTCTAAACGTTCCATATTCGCCGTCTTGCTTTTTCCCATACTGGCGGGCGCGGCTGCCGCGGAGGGTGATTCGCCGCCGGCTAATCAATGGATTACCCGTCCCGGCAATGCTTTCATAGCTCCCGCTCACCGCGGATCTGTTGACTGCGTTGCCTCTGACGAGGCGGGAAACATCCTTACCGCCGGCGGCGACGGTTTCCTTGTTATTTGGGACGGCGTTGAACGGACGGCGCGGGAGCGGTTTCAAATTAGTCCTTACGCCGTCGAAAAAATCGCGCTGCGTTCAGGAAAACATGAAATTGCCGCATACGAAAGCGACGGTGTAAGTTCTTACCGCGTGTCTGTCTGGGACTACGCCGTGAAAAAGCGGCTTTATACGATTCCGTTAAGCAGTCCAGTGCTTTATTGCGCTTATACCGCGCGCGGCGGCAGTCTTTTGCTTTGCCTTAGTAAAGGAGTTTTACTTATCGATTCCGAAAGCGGCGAGCAGCGCGGCGATAAACTAGGCGAATATCCGGTTAATTTTGCCGTGAGCAGCCGGACGGAGCGCACTCTGCAAATGTATTCGCCTACCGGGGTGCTCTCTTACTGGGATTTAGAAAAATCCATTCTTACTCAAAGTTTTTCAATGCCGCAAAATCTGCGCGCGCCGCTTGTGTTCGGAAATTTCCGTTTTCTCGCCGGGCAAAATGACGGCAGTCTTTTCGTGGTGGACGCTGTTTCGGGTAAGATTTTTTTCCAAACGGAAGCCGTCCGCGACAGTCTGATATTCCGCGCGGACGATTCCGGTGATTCTTTTTCCCGAATATCGATAGGTTTTGACGGCAATATTCGTCATGAAAATTTTATTGTTGAAAACGGGATTGTCCGGCGCGATGAAATTCTTATAAATACCGCCGCGCAGGTTTCCGCCGCCGCGCCGTTCGATTCATCGCGTTTCTTGATTGGTTTAAGCGATGGCGGACTCGCGCTTGTTGCCGGCGGCGGCCTTGAATTTTTCTTGTTTAAGAATCAAAGACGGATTTTTGATGCGGCGTCAACAGGCGCGGCGTCAACAAACGCCGCGCCTGTTGACGGTGTTATGGCCTTTACTGATGAAGACGGCAGGGGGGCTTTCATTCCCGCGGACTTCAACGAGCTTATGAAGCGCGATTCGATAGTATTATTTGATACTAACTCGGCAAACCGGATTTCAACGGACGGCGGCGCTTTTTTATTTTGGCGGCGCGGCGGCGCGGACAGTGTTGCGGATTTCGCGGAGCGCGGTGATAGTTTCCCGTTTGTGAAGACGGTCGTAAAAGAAAATACGCCGGACTCGCCGCCTGACGAGTATGAGAGATATGAATTTAACGATACGGATATGGGCAACTCTTTGCGCGGCGCGGCGATAAACGGCGGTAAAGTTTTATTTTTGGACAGTTTGGGCGACACCGCGATATTTTCCACCGGCTGGAGCGCCGGCTGGCGGCGGAAAATATTTTCGTACACTTCCAATCTGTCGCTTGACGCGATTTTTGTTGACGACAGAAACATTCTTATAGCGCGTAACGTGGAAAACGGAAGAAGCGCCGCGCCTTTCTTGCTTGTCGATAGTATTTCCGGGGAAACATTGCCGGTTGCTTACCCCGCGTTTATGGCGTTTGCGCTCTACAAAAGCTCGCGCGGGAATGTGTACAGCGCCGTGCTAAAAAACGACGGGGCTCGTGTAAAGACAGAAATTGTTAGGTTTAACGCGGAACATCCCGAATCTTCGACTGCGGTTTTTGAGTATGACGGCGAGTATACGGATTTTTCTTTTATCGAGTACAGCGCTGGAAATGTTGAATATTTGGTAAGCGCGGCGGGCGGCGAGGACGCTTGCATAATTCCTTCCACCGGCGCTCGTGATGATAACGCGCTCAAACTGATAGAGCGGACTCCGGCTTTTCCGAAAAGGCTGTTGTCGCAAAATAACAGTTTCGCCGCAATTGACGGAGACGGCTCGATAGCGTGGTATGACGGCGCGTCCGGCAAACTTCTTGCAATGCTGCGTATTTATGAAGACGAGTGGCTTTTGGCGACAAGCGGCGGAAAAACAAAGCGCGGTACGCTTACAGGTTTATAACTTTTCCGTATGTCCGCTTTTTTCGTCTGTTTTTCTCTGCTCTTTGCATAGCAAATTCCCTAAGAGCTTCCGGCGGTAATTCCGGGCATTCGGCAAGATTAATGGGATGCTTTTTTGCTTCTTTCAGCTCTGCCTTAATCCGCTTCATTTCAT
>JAIRZA010000031.1 GCA_031267475.1 Spirochaetaceae bacterium
CGCCGCCCGCCGCCGCGCCCGAAGCTAAACCGCCCGCTTCCAAACCTCCGGCCGCTAAGGATGCGGAGGCCTCCGCGGACGCGAAAAAAGCCGGTAAAGAGGCCGGATCGATACTGCGCGTCGATTCCAAGCGCATAGACGATTTGCTTAATCTTGTTTCTGAAACAGTCATCACGAAGGCGACCTTCAACCAGATCAGCAATCAGTTTAACGGACTCGCGGACGAATTGCACTCTTTGGAGAGCACATACCGCGAGCGTGTTAAAAATTTGTTTGACTCGCTGCCGGAGTTCCTCGAAGATATACACAACGGCAAATCGATAAAAGACATACGCAAGACGATAACAGAGGAATACAGCGACATATTCACGCTGTTTGACGGCTATGAAGCGTCGTTAAAAAATAATGTTGTCAAATTCCGCGCCACTTCCCAGAACCTCGGGCGCATTACAAGCGAATTGCAGGAAGGCGTGATGCATATCCGCATGGTGCCGATAAGCCAAATTTTCAGCCGGTTTCCGCGTCTTGTACGCGACTTGTCAAAATCGCTCAACAAAAAAATCAACCTTGTTATCGAAGGCGAGGATACGGAGCTTGATAAATCCGTCATTGAAGACCTGCTTGATCCTATAATGCACTCAGTCCGCAACTCGATAGACCACGGCGTAGAATCGCCCGCCGAGCGCATAGCCGCCGGAAAACCGGAAGAGGGCATGGTGCTGCTTAAAGCCGCCAATGAAGGCAACATGATAGTGATAGAGATTGGGGACGACGGCAAGGGCATTGATGTAGAGGCGGTAAAAAGCAAGGCCGTTGAACGCGGATTGATACATCCAAACAAGGTTTTAACCGATGTGGAAGCCTTCAATTTGATATTTGAGCCCGGTTTTTCCACCGCAAAAACTATAACTTCAATATCAGGGCGCGGCGTCGGGCTCGATGTGGTGCGCCGCCAAATAGAAAAACTTAATGGAACCGTTACGATAAACTCCGAAAAAGGCAAAGGCACCAAATTCACCATCAAACTTCCGCTGACTTTAGCAATAATACAGGGGCTTTTGGTGCGCGTTGGACCTGAAATATACTCAATTCCAATAACGAGCGTCATAGAAAGCCTTCGCATAAAACCAAAGGATATAAAACTTATCGACAGCAACGAGGTCTTTAATATCCGCAACGATGTACTGTCTTTACTGCGCTTGAATCAGCTTTTCGGCATTAAAACGGAACAGCGCGAAGACTATAATTTTATCGTGATTGTCGGCACGGCGGAGAAAAAAATGGGCTTCATGGTTGACAGTCTTATAGGCGAGGAAGATGTAGTCATAAAGCCGCTGCGCGACCAATACACAAACTCGCCTGGAATTGCCGGCGCTTCAATACTGGGTGACGGGTCTGTTTCGCTGATAATTGACGTGGGACAGCTTCTGGAACTCGGCTTGCAGAAAGAAAAGCAGCATCGCCGTATGCGCGAATTGACTGCGCGCTAGCGCCGCTCAGCGCCGCTCAGCGTTGCTTTAAGGGAAACGTATGGAGATAAAGAATTTAGAAACTGTAAACGCGGAGTTGCAGGAAAAAAAGGAACACGCGAACAGCGCGGACTATAAAATGATTACCTTTTCGCTTGCCGGAAAGGATTACGGCGTTGACATTATGAATGTTAAAGAAATTGCCAAAGCCGATAAGTTCACGTATGTTCCAAACGCTGCTTCTTTTGTGCGCGGAGTGTACAACCTTCGCGGCGATATTATCCCCATCATTGATCTACGGAATTTCTTTCACCTTCCGGCGGATAAAAAATCGGATGGTCAGGAAAATATGCTGATTTTGCGCATCGCCGACCGTGTTTACGGCACTATCGTGGATAGGATCGACAAAGTAGTGGGCATTAGCTCCGGTTCGATACAGCCGGCGCATCCGATTTTTGGCGACATCAACGGAAAATACATGGGCGGTGTTGTTGAAAAAGACGGCGCGCTTTATATCATTCTTGATGTCGTGCATATGTTTTCGCACGATCAAGAAGAAAAGCCGGCGGCGCGCGGCGATATCGACGCCGCCGCCGGTGATGAACGCTACTACCAGCAAAACGGCGATTCGGAGCGGAGCCAGGAAGAGGCTCTGTCGCGGGATAATCTTGATTTCATAAAACAAGGACTCGCGGCGTTGAAAAAATTCTATTCCAGCCCCGTCAATGAAGACTGGGTGGTTGAGCGCCTTGGCGAATGGGCGGCGGAGCGCGGTAAAGACAACATTCAATTGAAGAATGTCGCGGACGCGGATGCGTATCTTAAAACGTTCTACTCGCCGTGCAGCGGAAAATTCTGGAATTCGGACTACGCCTACGCGGTTAAAGCCTTGCTGCCCGACCTTGCCTCGAACAACATTCAAGTTTGGGACATAGGCTGCGGAAAGGGCTATGAATCATTTTCTCTTGCGTGTATACTAAAATTGCGTTATCCCGACGGGCATATAAAGATTTGGGCGAATGACAATGATATACTGGCTGTCGCAAACGCGCCTAACATGGTGTTTGAGCTTGGCGACGCGCCGGACTACTGCCAAACTTTTTTGACAAAAGGACGCGCCGGATATGTTTTCAACGCTTCCATAAAGGACAGCATTGTTTTTGAGTATCATGATGTAACAAATGTAAACGCATTGCCGGAGCTTGATATTGTTGTATGCCGTGATACGTTATCATTCTTGCCGCCTGACGGACAGGCGAGGGTGTTTTCGGATATTGACGAGAGGCTGAAGAGCAATGGTATTGTTATTTTAGGCTGCAACGAGCTTATGCCGGCGGATCGGGAATGGAAAATTACCGGAAAAGGCCCGGTTAAATCGTTTGCGCGGCTTGAAAAAAAATAGATGTTTAGATAGGGTAGGTAGGAGATTAAAATATGCGAGTTGAATATATTAATCCATTTGTTGAAGCGACTTTTAATGTGCTAAGAGAAGTTCTTAATGTAGAGGTGAAACGCGGCGATCTTTATTTGAAAGAGGCTTCGATGCAGATAATGGGAGTCGCCGCTCTTGTCGGTCTCGCGGGCGATGTTGAGGGGCGTGTTCTGTTTGATATGACTAAGGATACGGCTCTGAAAGTGGCCGGCGTGATGAACGACGGAGAGGAGTTTAAATCTTTTAACGATATGGCGAAGGCGACTATTACCGAGCTTGCTAACATGATCACGGCTCAAGCGGTTACTAAACTCCATGAATTGGGCTTTAAGTTCGATCTTACGCCGCCCGCTCTTTTTTCCGGCGAGAATATGGAAATATCAAATACGCTGAATATCGAAGCCTTGATTGTTCCTATGGATCTTGGCGGGATTGGAAAAATTGAAGTAAATGTTTTGATACGCGAAAGGTTATAATTGAAGAGCCGCTAAAACTTTTGTTTTAGCGGCGTCAGATAAACGGGCGGTTAGCTCAGTTGGTTAGAGCGCCAGTATGACACGCTGGAGGTCACAAGTTCGATTCTTGTATCGCCCATCCCCCCCCCCCCCCACACACTACACCGCCCCGCGCGCCGCCGGCGCACACAAAAAATCATTGCAATCTTGTTTTTGTACAGTTGTTTTTTGCAGGAGGCGGGTTTATTGAAAAAAGAGCTTGCCGGACAAGCCGGAGCGAGCGCGGCTGCGGGAACAAGACACTGGAACAAAGCGCCGCCATATTATATCATAAAAAAATGAAAGTTTGGGTTAAGCTGGTAATAGGTTCTATATTTGGATTGATTCTTGGTTTTCTTTTGCCCGAAAGCCATCCCGCCGTGTCGCGTGTTTTGACTTTCCTAAAAACATTGGCGATAGGCGCGGGACGTTATACCGCGCTGCCCATCATTGTATTTTCGCTGACAATTGGCATTTATGAATTGCGGCAGGACGGCAAATTCTGGCGGCTTTTGTCGCGGACGTTTTTTGCAATAGTTTGTATATCATTTTTTTTAATCGCGTTGGGACTTGGTGTAACAATGCTTTTCCCGCCGGGCAGAATACCGGTGCTGGTTGAACATCAGTCTGAAGAAATATTCTTTTCGCCCGGACAGAATTTGCTGGATATATTTCCGGCAAATATGTTTTTTTCAGTTTTTAATGATGGTGTTTATATTTTTCCGCTCTGCGTGTTCGCGTTTTTTCTTGCGCTGGGGCTCAGTTACGACAGAAATTATACAAAACAAGTAATAGCTTTGATTGATTCATTGTCAAGGATATTTTTTTATATAGCGACCTTTTTTTCCGAGATATTGGGTTTGTTAATAATAGCGCTTGCGGCTTTTTGGGCGGTACAGTACAAAGACGCGCTTAACTTAAATGTGTTCGCGCCAATAATCCGTACTCTGCTGATATATGTTTTGGTCTTGATGCTGCTTGTTTTGCCGCTGTTTCTTTTTTTTATCAAGGGTGTAAAAAACCCATGGAAAACGCTTTACGGCTGTTTGGGTCCTGCCATAGCCGCTTTTTTCTCCGGCGACTATAATTTTAGTATTCCTGTTATGATAATGCACGAAAAAGAAAATTTAGGGATTCGCAGAAGATCAAGTTCTGTTACGTTGACGCTTTTTTCAACATTCGGCAGATCCGGAAGCGCTATGGTAGCCTGTATAGCTTTTATTGTAATAATTAAATCGTACTCAAGTTTAGGGATTCCCAGCGAAGGGCTTATCACAATTGGATTAACGGCTTTTGTTTTATCATTCCTGCTTGCGCGTAATTCAGGGGACGCTGCTTTTACCGCGCTCGCCATTCTCTGTACGCATTACGGGCATGGTTTTGAAACCGGATATCTTATACTAAAGCCTATAGCGTTTTATTTAATTTCTATCGGCACTCTTATAGATGTTATGATAACCGCGCTTGGAAGTTTTGCGATAGCTCATTTGAACGGCTTTCAAGACGACAGACCCGCCGCTCGTTTTATTTGATTGACACAGCATTGACGCTGAATGTTGTTTTGCCTATACTATTATCATGCGGATGCTTAAACACCAGCGGGAGCGCTCACTGACGCGCCCGCTGGCGGCGGATATTATTATTCTCGCCCCCCCCCCCCCCTGCGAGATTCTAGTTTAGTCCGCCTTAAAAATACAAACAGACCATACCAAAAACATCTCCCTGACGAGGCGAAAAATGATAGTATTTTGCCGCCTTTACAGGATTTTTCTTGCCAAATCACAATTTTTCGGACGACCGTCCGTGAAACTGAGCGCCGCCGTATAATGGCGCGCCATTACACGGCGGACTTGTATATAAACGCTAAAAAAATTTCAGCTTTTGAGCGGCAAACGCTTAAAAAAGATTTGCTCAACTTTAACAAGCAGGCGGACTGCCGGGCAAGTCGTATATATTTTTGGAGGCTAACATGAAAACACGGAAATTTTTTGCCGGCTTACTTTTGCCGGCGGCGCTCGGCGTATTGACGCTGACGGCGCTAAGCTGCGGCGACACAGTCGCAGGCATGGACATGGGCGCGGATACCGGACCGGCGGGCGGCGGCGAAACCAAGAAAGGCGGCGGCTCGGACAGCGGCTCCTATACGGTGGAGTTTAACCCGCAGGGCGGCGTATGGGTTGAGGATGGTATGCCGGAGGATTTCTGGGAGTCTGTACTGAATGAAGACGGCACGGTGAACCTTCCCACCGCCTACCTGCAACGCGGCGGCATGATACTCGTGGGCTGGTACGACAGACCGCAGGCGGAAGCGCCGCAAGAGCCGGAAGCTCCTGAAACCATGGATGACGACTTGCTGGAACCGCAGACGGAAAATACGCCGCCAAAACCCGCGCCGTATCTGCTCAGCGGCGAGCCTGTACCTTCGGCGGGGCTTTTCACGGAAGGTGCGAAACTGACCGCGAATGTTACGTTGTACGCATGGTGGCAGGAGCGCGATCCCGGCGCTTACATCGTGAACTTTATCCCGTATTGGACGGAAGGCGCGCAAGGCGTGAAACGGCAGGCTCTCGCCGCGAATGATTATAAAATAAGCGCGTTCCCGCCCGTAACAGGCGGCCCGGAACATTATCATCCGGTGGGGGACGGCGGTTCCAATCCCGAAGCGACATGGTGGACGGCGTTTTCAGGCGGCGAAGTGTTTACCCCGGACACTCCGGTTACTGAAGAGATGAACAACATGACGCTGTACGGCCATTGGGAAGCGAACAAGTATAAAGTTACTTTCAACGTAAATGACGCTGATATAGGCGGAAACAATCCGGCTGTCGCGCCAATAGAAGTTCCCTATAACTCTGTTGTAACGGCGGTAAAAGAGCTGAGTTTGCCGCAGTCGCCGTCCGGCTACGCATTCCTGGGCTGGTACAAAGAACAAAAACCAAGCATTACAGACGCTAAAGTTCCCGCCGCTAACGATGCGAACTGGTTTATGCCCAACGCCGACCCTGTTACCGGAAACATCACGGTGTACGGACTGTGGCAGAACAGACCGGCTGGATCGTGGAAAGTTACGTTTATCCCGTATTTTAAATCGGGCGATATTGTTCAGGTTGACTACGCCCTTCCGTCAAATGATTATAAGTTGAGTCCTCCGACTGTTCCTCAATCAAGGCCGAATTACACGTTGAGGCAGAATGACTGGTATTATATGACAGAGGAAGAATACGCCGCGGCTGCAGACGAAAATGCCGGAGACGCGGGGGCTGTATTCACAGCGGATACGGCGCTTGCGGCTGACAGCGTCGTTTACGCGAAATGGGACGGCGTTGAATATCAGGTAACGTTTGACTGGCAGACAGGGAACAACAATGACAGCCAAATAATCAAATTGACATATCCGAACAACACGCTTGCCAAGGCGGGACAAACGCTGCCGGCGGCTGCCGCTCATCCGAGGGCGCATTATCATCTTTCTGATCAAAACTGGCGCTGGAATTCCGCCGTTTTTGATGAAAACACTCAGGTAAACGGCAGCATCACGGTATCGCCAGTCTGGGCTGGAGACGTTTACACGGTAACGTACAGGCTAAACCTAACTGAGAGCGACAACTCGATTATACAAAATGATTCCGTTACATACCCTGTCCAGACCTTGGAACTGCTGGAAAACAAGCCCAAGCAGAACGGCCATATTTTTAACGGCTGGTGGACATCGCGGAGCGGCGGCATCCGGTTTACAAACAAAATAGAGAGTGTACTGGCGAATCGGGATGTTTACGCGCAATGGGTAAAATGTCCTGATGGCTGGACATATCTTAGCGCCAGCGGCGGCATGGAAAAAACATTTACCAGTTCCGGCGCCTATGTGTCTTTTACTACCATTGCCAGCGGCGGCGGATATAAAATAGAGGCATGGGGCGCGTCCGGCGGAAGCTATTATGCTTCCACTTCCACCGCTGGATACAACGCAAAAGGCGGATACTCGTCCGGTGTATTCAATCTGAAAAGCGGCCAACCGCTTTATGTGTACGTTGGCGGAAAAGGCTCTAGCGGTGGTAATAGCACCTCCAGCAAAAGCGGCGCAGGCGGCTCCGGAGGCTGGAACGGCGGGGGCGCTGGAGGTTCCGGCTATCCAGCAATCAGCTATTATCCCGGGGGAGGCGGAGGAGGAGGCGCCGCCGATGTCCGCTTTGAAAGCGGCGTTCTGAATACGCGCCTTATCGTGGCTGGAGGCGGCGGCGGCAGCGGGTATAATGATAGCTCTATGGGGTATGGCGGAGAAGGCGGCGGTAGTACAGGTACCGCCGGTAAAGGCGGCAGCTCAATAACATACGCGGGAGGCTCCCAAACCAGCGGCAACGCATTTGGAACCGGGCAGACGGGTGGAAACGGAAGCAATTACTCAGCGTCGAAGGAAGGACGCGGCGGGGGCGGCGGCGGTTACTATGGCGGAAAGGCCAGCGCGGGCGGAGAATCCGCTGCTAGCAAGAACGCCGGCGGAGGCGGCGGCTCCGGCTTTGTCTACGGCTATACCGCCGGGGCTAGCGATGCCGGTAATAAAATGCCGTCAAAGTATGAGGACTACAAGGCCGTTTCCGGAACGGGAATATGTTTGTCCGGCGACAACACCTCGATAACAGGGCGGCCGACTGACGGCAATGGCAAGGTAAAAATAACGTATACACCGTAAACGCCGGACGGCTTGACATCAGCCTCATGTTTCTATATAAAGAAACATGAGGCTGTGATGAAAGAAGTAACAGGGTTAAACTATCAAGAATTGAGCGCTCTGGCAAAAAACTACAACTCGGTTCCTGTAACAAAAACATTGCCCATAGCGGCGCGCGATCCGGTCGAGACATTCAAGGCTTTGAAAAACTTGAGCAAACAGTGTTTCATTCTTGAAAGTTTGGAGGATGCCGGGCGCTGGGGGCGTTACACTTTTCTGGGATATGACCCAAAGCTGGAAATTAGTTGTGTGGACGGTGTTTTGTCCATAAAAAACGGGGCGACAATTCAGATAGAAACGTTTGATCCGGCCGCGTATATCGCCGGAATTCTTTCCGAAAACCGCGGCCCCGCGCTGCCCGATATGCCGCCGTTTATGGGCGGTCTTGCCGGCTATTTCTCGTTTGATTATATAAAGTACGGCGAGCCTGTACTGCGGCGAAAAATGGCGGACGGCGGCTTTGACGCGCCCGCTTTCAAGGATTTCGACCTGATGTTGTTCGACAAGGTAATAGCTTATGACAGGTTGAAGGGCGAGATCATCATCATCATCACTATAAAAACTGACTCGTTTGATGAAAACTATGAACGCGCCAAAGGGGAGTTAGAACATCTGGCGCGAATCGTTGCGGAGGGCGCTCAGGCTGCGATACCGCCGCTGCGTATTTGTTCGCCGTTTCGCCCCTTGTTCAGCGAGGCGCGGTACTGCGAAATGATACGGCGGGCGATACATTACATTCACGAAGGCGATATTTTTCAGGTGGTGCTTTCCAATCAGTATGAAGCGGAAGTCGAGGGCAGTCTGTTTGATACATACCGGATTCTGCGCGAGTTGAATCCGTCTCCATATATGTTTTATTTTTCAAGCGACGATGTCGAAATTGCCGGAGCTTCGCCGGAAACGCTCGTAAAATTAAGGGATGGAGAGGTGTTTACCTTTCCGCTTGCCGGAACGCGGCCTCGCGGCAAGACGCCGGAAGAAGACATCGCGCTTGAACGCGAATTGCTCGCGGACGAAAAGGAACTTGCGGAACATACGATGCTGGTGGATTTGGGGCGGAATGATTTGGGGCGTATTTGCGAGTTTGGCTCGGTAACGGTGGAAAAATACCGCGCCGTTGAACGTTTTTCCCATGTCATGCATATTGGCTCGACAGTGAAGGGGCGTATTCGCGCCGGCAAGAGCGCTCTTGACGCGATAAACGCCGTGCTGCCCGCCGGTACGCTTTCGGGCGCTCCTAAAATCCGCGCCTGTCAGATTATTCGCGAGCTGGAAGAAGGCGGCGCTGGGATCAGCGCGGCGCGGGGCTTGTACGGGGGGGCTGTCGGCTATCTGGATTTGTCCGGCGGTATGGACGCCTGCATCGCCATACGGCTGGCGTACAAACGCTGCGGCAAGGTTTTTGCCCGCTCCGGAGCCGGCATAGTGGCGGATAGTGTTCCAGAGAAGGAATACGCGGAGTGCCGGAATAAGCTGGCGGCGGTGATGCGCGCGCTCGAACAGGCGGCCGGAGGTATTAATGATTCTGCTGATAGATAACTACGACAGCTTTTCGTACAACCTATATCAGATTCTGGGCGGCATAAATCCCGCGATAAGGGTGGCGCGTAATGACGCGATCACTGTCGAGGAAATAGCCGCTATGTCCCCTAGCCACATTGTATTATCGCCGGGGCCGGGTAAACCTTCGGATTCCGGTGTTTGTCCGCAGGTAATATCCGCGTTTAGCGATAGGTTTCCAATACTCGGCGTGTGCCTTGGTCATCAGGCTATATGCGAAGTATTTGGCGCGACTGTAACACACGCGCGGCATCTGATGCACGGGAAAGCGTCGCCTATCACGCTTGATACTTCCTGCCCGCTGTTCGCCGGTCTTCCGTCTGTCATAGAAGGGGCGCGTTATCATTCGCTCGCCGCTGTCGAGGCTTCGATTCCGGCCAGTCTTTCTGTAAGCGCCCGCTCGTCTGACGGCGAGGTTATGGGGGTTCATCTGCGCGGCCGCGCGGTATACGGCGTTCAGTTCCACCCCGAATCTATCTTGACTCCGCTTGGAAGCTCCCTGCTGAAAAATTTTTTATCGTCCTGACGGCTTCCACTCCCCTAATTCGAGTAAAACTGGTTTAAACTGGAAGATGCGGCGCTCCAAAAGCCGCGATACAGGACGGCGGAGTCTTGTATTTTTGGTGTTGATTTTTTTCAAGATTGCGTCAATAATTGAGTGAGTTCTTATATGAGGAGCATTTTTTTATGAAGAAAATCTCAGTTTTTTGTATATTATCTTTTATGCTTTGCGCTGTTGGCGCAGGCGCTCAAGAATTAAATTATACTGCGGATGAAGCGATTCAATTGCTGGAAAACGATTTTTCAAAATACGCATGGGCGCACGTTTACTATAACAGAAAGATACACGATGACAGCAATTCTTCAACAAAAGTCGCGCGGCAGGTTTATGACAACGGTGAAATTGTTACACTTCAAATAGTGCAGGGCGGCTGGCGTTACGAGATAAAACTTAATTTTATAAACGAGAAGCAGGTTTTTGCGAAGCGTTCTTATGATGTTAAAAAGACGGTGTTCCATTCGCTGGACGATATGCAGAGTAGACGGAAAGCGGCAGAGTAATACGGGCTGTTAAAAATAAATATGGAAAAATTTAAGCGTACTAAGACTTGCGGCGAACTGCGAGCGTCCGACGCCGGAACTGAGCAAGTTTTGAACGGGTGGGTGCAGCGTAAACGCGACCATGGCGGGATTTCGTTTATAGACCTGCGTGATCGTTACGGGATTACTCAAATTGTTGTGGATGAAAGCGCGGACTCCGAACTGGCGGCGGTAACGCCGGAGTTGCGAAGTGAATATTGTATCGCGGTAAAGGGCGTGGCGCGCCTTCGACCGGATTCTATGAAAAATACTGAGATGCCTACAGGCGATGTAGAACTGCTTGCGGATAAAATTGTTGTCTTGAACAAATGCGCCCTGCTGCCGTTTCAGATTGAAGACAAACCTTCGGCGAAAGACGAGTTGCGCATTAAGTACCGCTATCTGGATATGCGCGGCGATTTTATGCAAAAGCGCATCCGGCTGCGGAGCGAACTTACCTTTGCTGTGCGTGAATGGATGTACGCTCACGGTTTTTACGAGATTGAAACTCCCACATTTATCCGCTCCACACCGGAAGGGGCGCGGGATTATCTTGTCCCGTCGCGGCTTTACGCGGGGCGGTTCTACGCGCTTCCGCAGTCGCCGCAGCTTTACAAACAGCTTTTAATGGTGGCGGGTTTTGATAAATACTTTCAAATCGCCCGCTGTTACCGTGATGAAGATTCGCGGGGGGACCGCCAGCCTGAATTCACTCAGATTGATATTGAAATGTCGTTTGTTTCGCGGGACGATGTGCTAAAAATGACGGAAGGGCTTTTCGGATACATTTTCAAAAAATGCCTGAACGTAAAACTACCGGAAGTATTCCCGCGCATAAGCTACGACGAGGCTATGGAAAGCTACGGGACGGACAAGCCGGATCTGCGTTACGACATGAAATTGCAGGATTTTAGCGATTTTGCCGCGGAAAGCAGTTTTGAGGCTTTCAAGGCGGTTCTTGCCTCCGGCGGGGCGGTCAAAGCTATCGTTGTAACAGGCGGCGCGTCCTATTCCCGCAAGCAGATTGAGGAGCTTGAAGCCCGCGCAAAGATTTACAAGGCTAAAGGTCTTGCATGGGTTAAAGTCGCCGGCGCTGACGAGCAGCCTGTTTTTGAAGGCGGCGTCGCAAAATTCTTTGCGACAAAATTTTTTGCGGAAAAGTCCGCGGCTGTTACAAAAACGCTCGGGGCAAAAACAGGCGACCTCATTCTTATTGTCGCTGACAGCAGCCGCCGTGTCGCCAACGTAAGCCTTGGCGCGGTTCGCTCGAAGCTGGGGAATGATTTAGGACTCAATGACTCGTCTAAATTTAGTTTTGTATGGGTTGTAGATTTTCCATT
>JAIRZA010000062.1 GCA_031267475.1 Spirochaetaceae bacterium
TGTGTGGGACGCCCTATTGAACCTTTCATGGTTTGCCTCCGTGTTTGAATGGGTTCTTTCTTATTTTTCCATTCTATCACAAAAGGCGGGGTGTCCTATTTGTTTCTGCGTATGGTCACTGTTTATGCGCGTCTACAATTGAAACCTTAATGATATTCTTCCACCAAAAAATAATTTAGATTTTTCATTAACCTCATACTTCAGAATATTCATAAAAGGCTCTTGTACTTCATCATCACTGTTTGGGTATATCCATAATACAGACGGACCGGCTACAATACTTAAATTTGGCATAAACTTATACCCAAAATACGGAACGAAACTAATATAATTCTGAAATTTTTCGTTAATACTGACGTGGGATATAATTTCAGGATTAAAAAAGAATGTTTCTCCTATATGGAGAATTGTACCAAATCCAGCATCCAAAATAATCTGCTCCTGAACACCATCGCTGAATGGATTATATGCAGCACCAAAGGATGTGTAAAATTTTTCAACTCCGATTTTAAAGGCTAAATTAAATGGTGATGTTTCAGAAGCACCTAATTCTATCGCTTTATATCCACCATCACGCACTATTGATAAAAAACCTATAGGCATACCCTCTTCGATAGAATCTGTATAATTTATAAACCCTAACTGTAAACCGTTCAATTTTCTTGTAATATTTACAAACGATATTTGCGAACCACTGAATTTATTTACAGTTGTATTTATAAATCCTAATTGCAATCCATCAGTATTTTCTCCAAATGTCGTATTTACAAATCCAATTTGAAGCCCTGTCATGTCGCCGCCTACGGTATTTACAAAACCTAATTGTAATGTTTCAAAATTATTTTTATTCCAATTTACAAAACCAATCTGAGGCAGATTATAATCACCAAGGGCAATATTTATAAAACCTATCAATGGAAAACGAAATTGTTCATTCGCAATATTAATGAAGAATGTGTATACACTTACATCATTATTCTGTTGATTTTCCTCGGCAAAATTCGATGCAACAATCGAAACGGATAAGAATAAAGCCGCAACAATTCTTCTCATTTCCTCATTTACTCTTTTTCTAATTCTTTTCACCTTTTTCAATTTGGCGGATTACGCGATAACTTTGTAAGCAGCCTGTCAAAACTGTCCGCAAATAATTTAAGCTCTTTTTGACCATAATTTGCGGTGCGAATAATTTCCGCGCCGGACATCGCCAGCCCCACCTGAAAATCCCGTATTGACAGGCAAGTCCGTATATTATCCGGCGTAAAGACCCGCCCACGGTCATCCAGCACGGACACTCCCATTTCAGTCAAACGACAGGCCAGCGGCACATCGCGGGTAACCGCAAGATCGCCGCTTTCGGCAAGCCCCGCTATAAAATCGTCCGCCGCCCCGCTGTGTTCAGGACAACGCGCCATCACAACAAAACGCCCTTTAACACCGGGAATTAAACGATTCGCCGCAAAAACCACCTGAATACGCCGCGTTTCCGCCGCTTTCAGTATCACCCGCCGCGTTCCGGCGGGGCAGGAATCAGCGTCAACCAGAATTTTCACACAACAAACCCGCAACTATAACAAGGTTTTTAGCGCATCGAATTTCGCCGGTATCGTTTCCGCCTGTACAGTCCGCCTCATCGCCTCCTCCAAACACGGGGGCAATTTCACCGGACCTGTCAAAGGCTCGATTATATGCGCGAATTTCGCCGGATGCGCCGTCGCCAGAACAGTACACGCGCCCGGGTTCAACACACCCTCGCCGCAAAGCCGTGTAACAGCCTGCCAGCCCACAGCGCTATGCGGGTCTAGTACATAATTATCACGCTCAAAAACTTCGGAAATAGCGGCTTTAGTATCATCGTTATTTATTGAAACACCCCGAATCATACGGCGAAGCTCATCTGCGCTCCAATGGGAGCTTAAACGCTCAAAATTACTCGGAGCGCCCACATCCATCGCGTTGGAAATAGTAGCCACAGACTCACGCGGCGTATAGACTCCGCTGGAAAGATATTCGGGAAAGGTTTTATTACTGTTAGACGCCGCGACAAACAGGCTGATAGGCGCGCCCATCTTTGACGCATACATACCGGCGGTCAAGTTGCCCAAGTTGCCGGACGGCACACAAAACACGAAGGGCGCGGCGGCGTTCAAACCCTTCAACCTGCCAGCCGCCGCCGCGTAGTAAACCGCCTGCGGGATAAGACGGGCTATGTTGATAGAGTTTGCCGACGACAACGCAAGCCGCTTATTCAACTCCGCGTCGCCTAAAGCAGTCTTTACAAGATGCTGGCAGTCGTCAAAACTGCCTTCAACAGCTATGGCGCTAATATTTCCGCCAAAACCGGCGATTTGCCGCTCCTGTAGCGGCGTAACCCGTCCCTTGGGATATAAGATGGTTACGCTTATTCCTTCCACATTATAAAAACCGCTCGCCACAGCCCCGCCCGTATCGCCGGAAGTCGCAACCAGTATTTTAAGCGGGCGGCTTTCGTTCCGCCGTATATAAGCAAAAGCGCGCGCCATAAACCGCGCTCCAAAATCCTTAAAAGCCGCCGTGGGTCCGTGAAAAAGCTCCAGCATAAAGCGTCCGCCAACCGCTTTAAGCGGGGCGTCGAAGGTAAAAGCTCCGTGAACAATGTCTTCCAGCACGGGGCCGGGAATATCATCCGCTACAAACGGAAGTATTGTTTCGTACGCTATATCTTGAA
>JAIRZA010000176.1 GCA_031267475.1 Spirochaetaceae bacterium
GGCTGGCGGCGGACTTTTAGTCCACGGACTTTAGTCCGAGAACTCCGGTCGCTTCTCAATAACGCCCATTCATGGACGTTTAAGGCCCTCGCCGGCATCAGAAATACCGCCCCTTTCCCCGTTCTGGAATTTCACCGGCAGCGAAGCTGCCGCGACAAGGGCTCCGAATTTATCAATCGCGCCGCAGAAATCTGGAGCGAAAACGAGCGGCCGTTGCAAACTTTGTCTCCGCCTAAGCAAACTAGTTTTTTTTAACGGCGGCGTTTTACGGGTTCGGTAGTTTGCCGGAGGGATGTTCGGTGAGTTTTAGAAATCCGTCTTCGTCAAGCAGTGTAATTCCAAACTTTACCGCCTTCTTGTTTTTGGAGGAGCCGCTTTCCGGCTCGTTTGTTACAAGATAACTAAGCGATTGAGTTACTGATGTTTTTATAACGCCGCCCAGCGCCTTAACTCTGGCTTCCGCATCTCCCCGCTTCATGGTTTTAAGCTCGCCGGTAAAACAAAAAGATTTCCCCGTAAGCGGGAGTTCTTTTCCGCCTGCAATTGTAATAAAACCTGTTTTTAATACCGCGTCCATGTCATCAGCGGTTTCTTTTAAGCCGTCGACTACGACGCGCGCGGTCAGTTCTCCCATGCGGAATACTTCGGAAAGCGCTTCCACGCCGGTTGCGCGAAGTTTTTCAAGGCTGTCATATCCTGCCTGTGTAACGTATTCCATAATTTGGCTGCCTACCCCCTCGATGTCAAAGCCTGCTATAAAATCCGCAAGGGACAAAGAACGAGGAGAGCGTATATTATACACCAATTTTGACGCGGAAAGTTCCCCCATACGCTCGAACGCCGCCAATTCCTCAACTTCCAGCGTGTAAAGATCGGCCACCCGTTTAAGCCGCCCCTCGTTAAAAAGCCGTTCCAGTGTTTTTTTCCCAGCCTCGCGTATATCGAGCACGTTTACCCATTTTTTTATCCGGTGAAGCAGACGTTTTGGGCAGTCTGTATTAGGGCAGTATAGCCTTGTACCTGCGTCAACCAGCGCCGTGCCGCAAGTTTTGCAAATTTGCGGCATATCTATGGGGCGAAACTGGCTGTTCTGGCAAAACAACGGCATATCAGCGGCATCCTCTAATTCGCCATGCGCTAAATCCGCCCTGCCTTCGATTTTTGGTATTATTTCGCCTCGTTTTACAACAATAACGCTAGAGCCAATGTGTAGTTTCATGTCGCGTATCATCGCCGGATTGCACAGATTAGCCCGCTTTACTTTTGTCCCGGCAAGGCGCACTGGGTCGATTATGCCGATAGGCGTGTATGTCGCGCCCGATTCGCTCCATTCCACATCTCTTAGAACGCTTATTGCCTGCTCAAGTTCGAATTTGAAGGCTATTTGGCGTTCCGGACGGGCGCGGCGGAGGTCGTTCATGTCGGTTTTGTCGTCTTTCACAACAAGACCGTCTATGTCGAAAGGCAGGCTCATGCGCTCTTGCGCAATTATGGCGCGGTATTGTATCACCGATTCCGCGTTATCAAATATTTTTGTTTCACTCACGGTAAAACCGTGTTCGCTCAACCATGTGATTTTTTCAATTTCGGTGCTGAAATATGCGTCGTTTCCGGTCGCGGACACGTCATAAGTAATGAGCATGAGGTCTTCGCAGCCGTCGCCCTCTTTTCTGCGCATTAAGCCGTTGGCCGCGTTGCGGCAGTTTGCTTTGCCGCTGTATTTTGTCAGCCATATTTCATGCGACATCAATACTTCGCCGCGTATTCCTCCGCTCCAGTCCGTACACAAATCTTGTACGACACCCCGCATCTTACGGGCGTTTGCGCTGATGTCGTCCCCGATTATACCATCGCCGCGTGTCAGCGCTCTGTCAAGCCGTCCGTTTTTATACTGGAGTTCAAGACTTGCCCCGTCCAGCTTGTATTGAACGATAAATAGCGGCAGCCCAAGTTTGTCCGCCCATTCACGAAATTCGCCCGGATTCGCCGCCTTTTCTTGACTGCCCATCGGAATAAGATGGCGGGCCTTTGGGAAGCCGTCCACGCTGTCAGCGCCAACTCGTTTTATCACGGGGCTTTCCGGCGCAAGCCGCTTTAATTCGTCCCAAAGGGTGTCGAATTCCGCGTCTGTTATTTCGGCTTCGCCATTATAGTAAGACGCTTGATACTCGCCTATCAGGTTTTCTAATTCTGTTATACGTGTATTTTTCAGTGCCACTATTATTTTATAGTAATCAATTTTTACATTGTAGTTAATAAACGGCTGAACACGCGCAGGGATTCTCATTTTGGATTAACCGATGACTAATGGGACTCGCGGGATGCTGCCGCGTAGCTGGTAATGGCTGAACGTTGCGCGTTCAGCTCTGGAGTTTCGCTATGCGAAACTCCTAAAGCAAAATGCACAGCATTTTGCTACGCTGTGCGGGCGCACGGTGAAACTCCATGCCGTTTATGCGGCTGGACGAGGGGCTGGCGCAAGCGGCATTTCCTTTAGGAGCTTGTTTTTTATCAAGCCTGCAATTCCGAATTCAAAAAACTGCTAAAAATTATTGAACTGAATTTTGCTCTCCATTGCGAGAGCGATCTCTGATAGCTTTTGAATTCGGAATCGCAGTTGGTGGTTAAACGGAGAACGGCTGGAACACGCGGGGCCGTATTCCAGCTCATTTTGCTATCCGGCGCAGCCGGATAGCAAACCGCATAAAAACTATTCATCGCTGGCAGAGATTAAAGTAATCCGAACCCAGCCATGCCCGTTATTGGTTCCACCGCCGGCATTATTATTGTCCGGGACGATGTTGGTGAACTTGTATGTCGCACTTTTACCCGTTTCCGCCCACGATGAACCGCCGCCGCCGCCGCTGGGATAATTATTTCCAACAGCATCTGTTACGCCGCCTGCGCCTCCGTAGAGTCCGCCGCCGCCGCCCCCGCCGCCGCGGGTATACTTACCGCCAACACCGCCTTTTCCTAGACCGCCGGCTGTAGCAGCATTTGTAGCGCTACTGCCGCCGGCTGAGGCGCCGCCGCCGGGCGCGGTGGCGCTTTCATCATT
>JAIRZA010000198.1 GCA_031267475.1 Spirochaetaceae bacterium
CGCCGCAGATTGTCCGCGCTCGCCGCAGCCGGTCTGAATATTACCGTAGAAACAATGATTTTTTTTTACTAGACTGAGTTTATGCGTCCATTTGAAATCGTGTCCCCTTTTGACCCGGCAGGCGACCAGGGTCAGGCAATCGAATCTTTGACAAAAGGCATCATTGCCGGCGACAAATTTCAAACTTTGCGCGGTGTTACCGGCTCAGGAAAAACGTTCACCATGGCAAAAATAATAGAGGCTGTGCAGATGCCCACAATTATAATAAGCCATAATAAGACACTCGCCGCCCAGCTTTACCGTGAATTCAAAGGTTTTTTTCCGCACAACGCCGTTGAATACTATGTTTCATATTACGATTACTACCAGCCGGAGGCCTATGTCGCAAGCCGGGATTTATACATCGAGAAGGACGCTTCGATAAACAGCGAAATTGAGCGGATGCGGCTTTCCGCGACACGCAGTTTGATGGAGCGTAAAGATGTAATCATTGTTGCGACAGTTTCCTGCATATACGGACTGGCTACACCGGAAATTTATAAAAAAATGACGGCGACTTTTTCGAAAGGGCAAACGATAGACGTTGATGTTCTCATGCGCCGTTTCATTGAATTACAGTACGAGCGCAACGACGCTGTTCTGGAGCGAGGGCGTTTCCGCCGGCGCGGCGACACACTTGAGATATTTCCGGCGTACCTTGAAGACGCATACCGCGTAGATTTGGACTGGGAAACCGTCAGCCGGATACGCCGTTTTAATCCTGTATCCGGCGAGATTTTTGAAGAGCTTGACAGCGCGATGCTGTATCCCGCAAAACAGTTTGTAATGCCTCAAATAATGGTTTTGGAAGCCCTGCCGCGGATAAAAAATGAATTGGCCGCCCGTTATGAAGAATTAAAAAACGAGGGCAAAAATCTTGAGGCGGAACGGCTCAAAACACGTGTTGAATATGATATAGAAATGTTAAATGAAGTGGGCTATTGTTCCGGCATAGAAAATTACTCCGCGCCGCTCGCCGGACGGCAGCCCGGCGAGCGCCCCGACACCCTCATTGATTATTTTCCCAAGCGCCACCTCACATTTATAGACGAAAGCCATGTAAGCCTGCCTCAAATAGGCGCGATGTACGCCGGAGACCGCAGCCGTAAGCGGAATCTTGTAGATTATGGTTTCCGCCTGCCCTGCGCTATGGACAATCGCCCGCTTCGTTTTGACGAATTTGCAGAGCTTCTGGACAAAACTATTTACGTTTCCGCCACGCCGGGCGAGGCGGAAATAAAGCAATCGGCGCAAGTTGTCGAACAGTTGATACGCCCGACCGGTCTACTCGATCCGGAAATCGAGGTGCGCCCCAGCGAAGGGCAAATGGAGGATATTTACGCGGAAATACTGGAGCGTATAAAATCCGGCGAGCGCAGTCTGATTCTGACATTGACAAAAAAAATGGCGGAAGATCTTACAGACTTTTTGTTGAACCTCGGCTTGAAGGTGCGCTATATACACAGCGAGGTTGAAACGATTGAACGTGTCGAGATACTTACACGGCTGAGGCAGGGTGATTTTGACGTACTGATTGGAATAAACCTGCTGCGCGAGGGGATAGATTTGCCGGAAGTTTCGTTCATCGCTATTCTTGACGCGGATAAAATCGGTTTTTTGCGATCGGTAACAAGTTTGGTGCAGATAATAGGACGCGCCGCCCGCAACGCCGCCGGCAAGGTCGTTATGTACGCCGACCGTATGAGCGACGCTATGCGCGAGGCTATAACCGAGACAGAACGCCGCCGCAAGATACAAACGGACTACAACACGGCGCATAATATAAAACCCGCTACGGTGAAGAAGGCGATTGCCAGCATTCTGGAGCGGCGCGCGGAAGAAGCGCGGGACGCGGCGGAGCTGTCAGCGGAAACGCTGAAAAAATCGTACAACATCATGATACCGGCGGAACGAAAGAAGCTGCTTGTCGCGCTGAAAAACGAAATGCTTGAATATGCGAAAAAACTCGAGTTTGAACAAGCGGCGGCGCTGCGCGATGAAATACAAAAATTAGAAGCCATGTAAGCGGTTTTACCCCCCCCCCCCCCACCACCAAAAAAAACTCGTCCGCGAATGAAAAAGAAACCGGCGCTTGCCTAGCAATTTTTTTCAAATTGTTATATTAATTAACTATGGCGGAAAAACCGGAAAGAATTGAAATCAACCTGAAACCCGGAGCGCGGGCGGAAGCGGTGGAAACAGTAAACGCGCAAAATACGGCGCGGTCTCTTGGCAGCGGCGTTCTTGATGTTTACGCCACGCCCGCCATGACAGCGCTGATGGAAAAAGCGTCCGTCCTTGCGACAGCGCCTTTTCTGCCGGAAGAATGTTCCACCGTTGGAACGAGCGTGAATATAAGGCACATAGCGGCCAGTCCTTTGGGCGCGGAGATACGGGCGGAAAGCGAGCTTGCCGCGCTCGACGGAAGGAAACTTTCTTTCACGGTTCGCGCTTGGGACGGCAATGGGCTTATCGGCGAAGGACAGCATGAGCGCTTTATCATTGACAAGAAAAAATTTATGGAAAAGACCGAAGGAAAGATGAAATCCTAAGGGCTACAGCAAAAATCGTACAGAAACCAGCAAAACTGCCGGGCGGGTACCTAGTTTAACTAAAATGCAAATAGAAATTACAGCGCCGGTTTCGATTTTTGACGACATAGGGGGATTGTGTAATTTCGGCTGGGCGCGCGGCCCGTTTTTTCATTACGACCGCGCCCTCCTATGGACGCCCGGACGATTTATTGTAGAATCTGAGCGTTATGTCATATTTTCACCCACACACCTTTTTGCCTTTGAACTGTACGACGCCGGAGTAATCGGACACATATCGATATGCGCCGTTTCGCTGTTAGATAAAACTATATCCAGCAAATTTGAAAAACTTTCATTCCCTATGGGGGTACTGGAACTGCCGAATCAGAGCGAAGAAACGGTCATAAAAACGGCGGTAAAAAATAATTTGATAGAATTTATTTGTATAGGAAGCGGCGGCAGGATAATCAAAGTCGACGCGCCGCAGTTAAGCCATAACAACCGGCTGCGCGGCGAAGTAGTCTTAATGGCGCAAGAAGACGAGCAGTCAATCGTTACGAACACTCCGTGGCGGCAGAAAGAACGATTTCAACTTATACGCTGCTCGCCGTGGTATACTGTCGAAGGGGTAATGCAGTTTGAAAACAAGCCCGTCCTTTTTAATAAAGGACGGGCTTGGGGAATATATGAATGGGCGCGAACAACCCGCCCCAAAAAAGACATACATTACTGGGCCGCCGCCTGCGGTATGTATCAAGGACAGCAAATAGGCTTCAGCGTGGGATACGGTTCCGCCGATTCCTCCGCCGGCACTGAAAACGCTTTCTTTGTAAACGGAATCCTGCACAAGCTGGATCAGGTAACATTCAAAATATCACCGTCAAACTGGCTTGAGCCTTGGCGTTTTACCAGTAATAACAAACGCCTTGAAATGACTTTTACCCCCGCGCGCGGTAATTCGTACCAAAACAACTTTTTGTCTTACTCGCTGCATACACGTCAGTTTTTTGGTTTTTTTTCCGGAACAGTGGTGCTGGACGACGGCGCGGCGTTGCGGTTTAATAATATTACGGGTGTCGCGGAAAGGCGTAAAACCGGCGGCTAGACCACGCGGCCGCCTAAAAGCTCCAACAAGGCGTTTTCCGCTTCGGAAATCTCGTCATACTTCATCGTATAGTTCGAATAAATAATGGAATTCTCGTGCCCCTTGCCAAGTAAAAGAACAATATCGCCCGGCTTAGCGGCGGAAAACGCCGCCCGAATCGCCGCAGGTCTTTCAGCGATCAAAAAAAGATTTACGCCGCGCTTAAAACCATCAGGCGGAAAACATTCGCCAAAGGGGGCGGAAAAAACACCCTCCGCTATTTCTTCCAAAATAGCGGAGGGCTCTTCGCCGCGCGGATCCTCGTCGCATAAAAAAATAATGTCGGAATAACGCGCCGCGATACGCCCCTGTAAAGCGCGTTTTTGGGTGTCGCGCTCCCCGGCGGAGCCAAACAGACTAATGACGCGCCCTCCCCTTTTGCCGGCGCGTTCACGTATAGGCGGGAGGACAGTCTCAAACGAAGACGGCGTATGGGCGTAATCGACAAGCGCCTCGAAAGACTGCCCCTTGTCCACCGCCGTCATTCTTCCGCGGACGGGCTTCAATTTAGGGACAAAACAGCAAAGCTCCTCCACCGGTATTTGCAGCAGATTCGAGACGCATAACAGGCTCGCAAGGACATTACCCGCGTTAAACGCGCCCGGCAGCCTGTCTTCAATATGAATCGTTTTTCCGCTGGAACGGACTTTTACATCATAAATACTGCCGCGCGAATATGAACTCAAGCCGCTTATCAAAAGATCCGCGCCGCCGCCTTTCACACTGTGCGTGTATGTTTTACGTTTGGAGCAGGCCGCAAAATACGCCGCGCTTGGATCGTCCGCGTTGACAACGCCAAAAGCGGAAGCGCCAAGATTAACACTTCTGTCTAGGGCGCGGAACAAATTCGCTTTGTCGTCTCTGTACTGTTCCCAAGTTCCGTGAAATTCAAGATGCTCGTGAGTCACATTAGTCATAACACCAGCGTCAAAAGCGATGTTTCCCATCCTGTTTGTCCGCGGCGAAAGTCCGTGCGAGCTGGCCTCCAGAACCGCGTACTCACAGCCGTTTTCCAGCATTTCCGCCAGCCGTTTATGAACTAAAACCGCTTCCGGTGTAGTTTGATGCTCCGTATTCCAGCGCTCCGTCCCGTCAACACTGTACTGCACCGTAGAAATAAAGCCGGCTTTTTTACCGGCAAGCCGCAGCAACTGGAAAATGAAATATACGGTGCTGCTTTTACCTTCCGTCCCCGTTACCCCGGCGACTGTCAAACGCTTTGAAGGCGAGGCGTAGAACGCGTCCGATATAGCCGACATCGCAAAACGTGAATCTTTTACACGCAAATAGAAAACGTCTTCATTATATTCCGCAATATCATTTTGATGAACAATTACCCTGGCGCCATTTTCTATCGCGCTCGTGATAAAATCATGCCCGTCCGCGTGCAAACCGGTAAGCGCGAAGTATAAGGCGCCGGGCAGCGCTTTGCGCGAATCGTACTCAAGAGCCGCAACAGCGGCGTCCCGGTTTCCCGTTTCCCTCACCGCGCCCGCTCGCGCCAGTAATTCATCCGTAAATAATTCAGCGGCTGTCATAAAACCTTACTGCCTGTCGTACTCTTCCACTTCATCATGGACATATTCAAGAATAACGCCGGCGCTCTTGAACATGGCTTCCGAATCGGCGGCGTCGTGGTAGCGGCGCTGGCAGACAACGCGCACAAGTCCGGAGTTGATTATCAGCATGGCGCAGGTGCGGCACGGCGTCATGCGGCAGTACAATGTACCTCCGTCTATAGCGACACCGCGTTTTGCCGCCTGACAGATAGCGTTTTGCTCGGCGTGGACAGTGCGGACGCAGTGCGTGGTAACAGCGCCGTCTTCATGAATTATCTGTTTTAACTGATGCCCGACATCATCACAGTGCGGCAAACCTCTAGGAGCGCCGACATAGCCTGTAACCAAAAGCTGATTACCGCGGGCGATTACCGCGCCCGAACGCCCCCGTCCGCAGGTGGCGCGGCGCGCGATCGCCTCGCACACCTCCATAAAATATTCATCCCAACTGGGGCGCGCGTATTCAGAATCCTGCGGGTCTAACTTACTCATAAATTTTCTCCTAATCGAGGCGCGGGTCTATTCGAATACGAATAAACCCGCGCTATCCTAGTAATGAAACGTTAAACGCTGTATAGGCGAAGGGCCTATCCTTTTAAGTACGGCTACATGACCCTTTGTGGGATAACCCTTGTGTTTTTCATAGCCCCAATCCGGGTACATAACGGCAAAATTGCGCATAATCGCGTCCCTCGCCGTTTTAGCCAATATCGAGGCGGCCATCACCTCAGGAATTTGCGCGTCCGCCTTAACAAGGGCGCGACACGAAAAAGCCCCCGCGTATAAAACAGAGTCATGTTTTGGACAAGAAATCGCGGGACAATGACAGCCGTCGATGACAACCTCAAAAGAAGGCGCTTTCAGCATTTCAGCCAAAAAAGGTTCGTCCGCATCCTTTATCATCGCGTTAAACGCCCTCGTCATCGCAAGAAGGCTGGCTTGCAGTATATTTATGCTGTCAATCTCGGTATGGCCGGCCCAGCCTATCCCCCACGCGGACGCTTTCCTATAGATTAGCGCCGCCGCAGTCTCCCGCTTCCTTTCGGACAGCTTCTTTGAATCGTTCAAAACATCACGCGGAAAATCATCCGGCAGCACGACCGCGGCGGCGCATACCGGACCCGCCAAGGGTCCCCTGCCCGCCTCGTCGACCCCGCAAATCATAAACGTTCCCTATCCGACAAAGTATCAAAAACGGGACGAAGACTTTCATCTTTCGAGTAATAATGTTTTTCAAGCTCCGCCTTCGAAAGACCTGTAAGCTCATGACTCAAGTAATGTATCCATCTATTTTTGTCATTCACCGATAAATCGTATTTGCGGCACCAGTAGTCGGGCTGCACCGGATACTGCGGCTCAAGATCATAAAAATGCTTGTAATCATGGACGGCGATTTTAAGATCACATCGCGGTATACCTTTTTCCATGATTACATTAGCCAGATAATTCAATGTGCGCCCCGAATCAAAAATATCATCGGCAAGCAAAATTTTGTCTCCGCTCCGCAAGTAATCGGGCGAATATGTCCAGCCGTCAATGGAAATCCGCTCCGCCGTCGCAACATCCGTGTAAGAACGCGCTACCACAGCGGCGTAGTAAACCGGCCGCCGCCCCTTGCAGGCAATCTTAAAAAACTCGCTGATGACATTCCCAATGTACGCCCCGCCGCGCAGCGATACATAAATAACATCCGGCACAAAACCATCTTCATAAATACGGGCGGCGAGCTTCAAAGCATTATTCCGCACTGTGTCATAAGTTGTAAACTCTTTAATCATACTGAACGCTCATAAATCAAAATTAAACCTGCCCGGCGGCGACTCGTCTTTGGAATGCCGCCGCCGGGCAAAAAGTCTTACCCCCCTCGTAAGCGGAGTCTTTTTACGGGCAACCCTAAATAGCGCTGGGATCTACATCCTTCTCGTAGTCAATACCCGCGACATCAAAGCCGTGCGCCTCAAGAAAATCATGCTTAAAACCAGCGGCGTCCGCCTTCGTCATGATATTTTCCTCTGTAATCGTATTAAGAAGCGCGTTGGCGGCCTGCTGAACATCGTCCCGCATCTCAAAGTCGTCTATGCGGATGCGTCCTTCGGCGTCTGTAAGCGTTTTTTTAGGGTCGGAGGCAGCCTCCGGCGTGTAAAGACGCTCCCTGAAAAGGCGCGTTATCTGCTCTATGCAGCCTTCGTGCAACCCTTTTTCTTTCATAATCTTAAAAAGGCAAGAAATATACAAAGGGATGATAGGAATCACCGCGCTGGCGCGTGTTACAAGAGCCTTGTTTACCGACACCCAAGCGCGTTTTGCGCCTCCGTCCGCGATTTTTTTATTTATTTCTCCGGCAGCCCGCTCAAGATCCTCTTTCGCCCTGCCTATTGTGCCGTTTTTGTATATTCCCCACGAAAGTTCAGGCCCGATATACGTGTAAGCTACGGTGCGGCAAACGGGTGAAAGCAGTCCCGCGCCGTTCAGCGCGTCCATCCATAACTCCCAATCTTCGCCGCCCATGACCTTGACGGTGGCGGCCGCCTCTTCTTCGTTTGCCGGCTCCACGCTTATATCGCTAATTTTTCCGGTAGCTATATCAAAGGTTTTACCCGAATACGGCTTTCCTATGGGTTTTATTACAGATTTATGCATAACACCTGTAAACGGGTCCGTCCTTACCGGAGAAGCGAGCGAGTATATCACAAGGTCGATTTGGGCGGGCAGTCCCGCGGCCTTTGCCGCCTCTTTAACGGCCTCTATCACGACGGTTTTTGTCTCGTTGGAAAAAGCGTCCGCGTTCAAAGTTTTAGCGTAAAGCCCCGCGGCGGACGCTTCTGCGTCGAAGCACTGGTTGTTGTACCAGCCCGGCGTACCCGGCTTGGACGCGGACGCGGGTTTTTCAAACGATACGCCCACAGTGGCCGCTCCGCAGCCGAAGGCCGCGACGATGCGGCTTGCAAGTCCATAGCCCGTCGAACAGCCTATCACTAGGGCAAGGCGGGGCGAGCCGTCCGGCTTCTTGCCGCCGAATTGTTCTTTTACGTAAGCAATCTGATTCCGCGTGGATTTCGCGCATCCCGCAGGATGGCTATTAATACAGATATTACTGCGTACCATAGGTTTAATTATCATGATTATTCCTCACTTCTTTGCGCCGTCGTCCACCAAGCACATCCACTCGGCTTCCGCGGCAAGTTCGCCGCCAACATACAGTTTACCGGCCTGTTTTATCATTTTTGAAGATATGCGAAGGTTTTCTATCTCGCTTCTTGCTTCTTCTTCCGGGCGCACTTGACGGCGGAATTTCACCTTGTCAACAGTCGCAAGAAAAAATAACGCGCCCTCGCCGATTATTCCCATCTTGCGCAGTCCCGCGCCGCCGGATTGCGCCATAGTTTCCACCAGAATAACTCCCGGTACAACAGGATACTGCGGAAAGTGTCCCGGAAAAAAGAACTCTTTGCTGCTAAAAACGTGCCGCGCCGTGATTCCGGCCTCCGTCGCCTCGATAATTTCGTCAACAAACAAAAAAGGGCTGCGATGCGGCAGCAGTTTTTCAATTTCGCTATTAGATTCCATGCGTAAGTTTCCTCCGTGGATAATAATACTCCTTTTTAATATGTTGCTAAAAAAACGCCTAATTGTAAAGGTATAAACGCAGCGATTTTACTTTTAACGCTATATGTGGATTTTGAGGTCAAATTTAGGGGCTTTTTCCCATATTTAGTGCTAAAAGTAAAACTGTTGGTATAAACGCCCGTCGCCCAATGAGCATCCCCGCCGCAAGCGCACAAATTTGCGGCGGGGATTGAACTTCACTGTTAATGAATAAAAAGCCCCCCCCCCGTTCGGGGGGGCCCGGTTCCTAACAGCGCTTAATGTGATTGGAAGTATCGCAAGCGTTGCTGGATTAATTTTAGCCCTGATAGTGTTTTTCAAAAACTGCTTTTAAGAATAATATATTTTCTGGGAGTATGTCAAGTGCAACATGAAAACATTTCATCAGTCGAAATCCCCTATCCGGGGCTCATAAGCGCAAAAGAAAGCCCTACGGCCTAAAAACGGACAACGCCCGGCAAATTATAGAGTTCGATATGAAACCATATACAACTTTTGGGCGTGAAACTATACGCCTTTTGCGGTATAGACCAATTCACAAGTGAGGCTGTCGTCCATATCGCCACATCCCCTTCAAGCAAAAACGCCAAAACAGCGATTAAAAAAATAATCGCGCGGTTTGGATCAGACATTAAAATCATCAACGACAACGGAAGCGAAAACATGAAAGACGTTGAAACCTTTCTCGCTCAGATGAACATCACCCAGTATTGGACGCGCCCTTATACTCCGAAAGACAAGCCTTTCATCGAGCGCTTTATCGGGACGCTTCAAAGAGAGTGCTTGGATTATCACTACGAGCCTTTGAACGTGAAGGAGCTTTCAGAGATTACCAATGCTTGGCTGGATAAATATCATTTCTACCGTCCGCATGAGGCGCCCGGTTTCTTGACGCCGCGCCATCAAAGATAGCGCGCCATCTTCAATGGCGGATCAGTTTTCCGCCACTGTAAGATACACCATTCCTCATTTGGCGGGGGTGTCCTATTCATGGTGAACGCGGACAAAGTAGTTGACTAAATTATTTATTTTTGCTATAAACTGAGAATGCAAGGTATCGAGACGACACTATATATAATGTCTCATATATTGCATATATGGTGTCAAATTTACAAAAATTGCTAAATTTGGAGAAGTAAGGAAAATAATATGTATAAGCACACCGTTTTTTTGTTTTTATAATCATATTTTTTGGGTGTACCACCTTGGATGATAGAAATGAGTCAACTCAAACTGAGTCAACTCAAAAACAGCAACAATATTCTATAAACGGTATTAGTCTTAATCAAGCCCTTGATAATGCAGTATATGATATTAATAATAAAATTATTCAAAACAGTGTCATGGCTCTTGTAAACTTCACGTCTACATCAGATAAATTATCAGATTATATTATAGATGAGTTAATGAATAGAATAATAAATAACACAAACATAAAAATAGTTGAGAGAAAACAAATTGAAACAGTACAAGAAGAATTAAATTTCCAAATGTCAGGACTTGTAAGTGATGAAACAGCAAAATCTATAGGTAAATTTATAGGCGCTGATGTCATTTTAACTGGAAATCTTATATCTATTGCAAATGGTTATAGAATTGGTATAAAAACAATACACGTTGAAACAGGTGTGGTGCAATCACTATATATCATAAATATTGAAAATAATGCTGAAATGATTTCCTTAATAAGAAATTATACTAATATTGAATTAAATGCTTCAAATACACCTTATTCATTTTTGAAAATTTCCGATACTCATTCGTTTGGACTGGAAAAAAGAATACATGATGGATCTGGGGCAATAATAAGCCCGGACAATAAGTGGATAATTGCCGTAAGTGGATATGATGGAAAAATATATATTTATGATATAATGGATTTAAGTTTATTAAGGGCGATTCCTATTCCTAAAATAGATTATTTTCCTTCATTATCAATAAGTAATGATGGTAGAATAATAGCTGTTGGGTATGAAACAGGATATGATTATGAAAAAAATACAGATATTGGCCGTATATTGTGGTATGATATATTAACAGGAAGAAAGATTGGCGATGATAAATTTTATGGAGGAAGAAGCCACAAGTGCTTATGCGTGTTTAATCCTGTTTATACCACACAATTATTAATTGCTTTTGGTAATAGAATATATATCTTTGATACATTTACAAGAAAAAATAAATCTATTAAATTAAATACACGGATAATTAACACAATAGAATATTCTAATGATGACTCTTATATTGCAGTTGGTGATACTAGCGGTAATATTACAATTTTAGATGGATTATCTTTAAAAATATTAAAAAGATTTTCTGGTCATAGTGGGGGTATTAACTCGCTATCATTTAGCCCGGATAATAGTGTTTTAATTTCTGGTTCCAGTGATTTTACCATAGGCGTATGGAACATAGCAAATGGAAATGAAATAATTACACTTACGAATCACGTTGAGAGAATTGAATCAGTATTATATACTATAAATGGTTTATACTTTTTATCTAGTTCAGCAGATGGTACTACTAAATTATGGGATTCACATAGTTTCAAGGTATTAAAAGAATATAGAAATTCTGAGGGGATTAACTTGAGCCATGATGGAAATTATTTTATTAATGATTTTGGAGTATTATTTAAAATTGAATAGAATATATTGGCCGTGTGCGCCGCTTCGCATAATGAGACTGATTTACGCGCCTCAGCTACGCTGGGGACG
>JAIRZA010000028.1 GCA_031267475.1 Spirochaetaceae bacterium
GCCGCCGCGCGGCTCAACGCTGCGCGTTGAGCTCAGGAGTTTCGCGTAGCGAAACTCCACGCTCTTGTGTTGTGGAAAAAACCCGCTGGCGGGTTGAAATGAGGGAGGGCTTTTTATAAAATTATTTAGAAATGACACCAGCACCCCATTGCCATGCGGCAAAGACAGCCATTTTACATATTCAGGAGAAAAAATGATTGAAGTACACAACCTAGCCAAGAAATATGGCAACATCGAAGCAGTCAAAGACATAACCTTCACCCTGCCCGACGGCCAAATACTAGGATTTTTAGGACCAAACGGCGCCGGGAAGACAACCATCATGAAAATACTAACAGGCTTTCACTACCCAAGCAGCGGAGAAGCGCTAATAGACGGAATCTCAACACAAGACAACCCCGTCGCGATAAAACAACTCATAGGCTACCTACCAGAAAACGTACCATTATACGGCGACCTAACCATAAACGAGTACCTCAACTTCATCGCGGACACACGCAACATACCAAAAGAAAAACGAAAAAACGCAATCAACGCGGCGCTAGAACAATGCGCCCTCACCCAAATGGCAAACCGCCGCATAGAAACACTATCAAAAGGCTACAAACAACGAACAGGACTAGCGCAATCCATAATCCACGACCCCCCAATACTCATTTTAGACGAACCCACAACCGGACTCGACCCGAACCAGATCATTGAAATACGCAACCTAATAAAAGACCTAGGACAACACAAAACCATCATCCTATCCACACACATATTACAAGAAGTCGAAGCCGTCTGCACACAAGTCCTAATACTAAATGCAGGACACATAGCAGCCCAAGGCAGCCCGTCCGGCATAGCGTCCAGCCTGCGCGGAGGCGAAAGCTGGACACTCACACTCAAAGGCGCGGCTGCGCCAGACACCATAGAACACAGACTAAGAACATCCAGCATAAACCACAACAATAAAATAGAAATTTCCAACATCAACACAACCACAGACGCTGCAAACAACAACACAACCCATGCCGCATTCGTCATACCAGCCAACGACGAAAACGCGGAACGAATATTCAACTGGGCAATATCACTCAACCTAAAAATCCTAGAAATGAGCAAAAAGAAAATCTCGCTGGAAGACATTTTCGTAAAACTAACCAATTCAGCACAACAAAACGAGGCGCAACATGGAAAATAAAATAAAACACACACCAGCCCTAGCGCTGGCGCGAAAAGAACTATATTCACTGGCAATATCCCCCGCATTCTACGGAATAATAATTTTCTTCCTGCTATTCACATCACTATGGCTATTTAACTTTCAAAACTTCTTTGCCCGGAACACAGCCGCGCTGCGACCATACTTCGCCAGCTTTCCAATAGCCTTCGTACTTGTAATACCCGGAATAACAATGAAAAGCTGGGCGGAAGAACGAAAAACCGGCAGCATAGAATTACTACTCACAATGCCGTTTTCAGAATGGGACCTAGTCTTAGGCAAATTCCTAAGCTGCCTAGGCGTTACCATCAGCCTCCTCATCCTCAGCGCGCCAGTCCCCCTAAGCATTTTTCCACTCGGCGTATTTGACAGCGGAGTAATACTCTGCGAATACATAGGCGCGCTGCTGCTAGCCGCGACAGCAGCAGCCATAGGACTCTTCCTTTCGGCGCTATCCAAAAATCAGGCGGCCGCATTTTTGGGAAGCGCCGCGGTACTCCTCGTCATAATGCTTGCAAACCAAGCGCCATTCTCGCAAAATATGCCGGAGACTATCGTCGCGGCAATCAACTTCATATCACTATCGTTTCACTTTGAAAGCTTTTCACGCGGAATACTAGACAGCCGCGACCTACTATTTTTCATACTCACAACAACACTGTTTTTATTTTTGAACACCCGCGTCCTGATGTTCAGGAAATGGAGCTAAAACATGACAAAAAAACAAGAATCCATAATCACAACACTATCAATCGCCGCCATTGCGTTAGCCCTGCTTTTAAGCAGCCGCCTATGGGTCAGAGTAGACCTAACCGCGGACAAACTGTACACAATATCACCAGTTTCGCGCCACCTTGCCGGTGAAATCCCCGATCAAGTAAAAATAAGCTATTTTTTATCCGGCAAACTACAACAACTCTACCCCGAACCAGGCGAAATAATAGACCTCGTCCGCGAATACGTCGCATACTCACGAGGCAAAATATCATTCACCACACGGGACCCGGCCAAAGACGGAATCGAAGACGATATGCGGCGATTAGGAATATACCCACGCCAAATCCAATCCATAGACCGCAACGAAGCAACCGTTACCAGCGTTTATTCCGGAATCCTAATAGAATACATGGACAAAACAGACATAATCCCATTCATATTCTCACTTGAAACACTAGAATACGACCTTACAAGCCGAATCCGCGCCCTAGTAAGCGGAAAAGCGCGCGAAGCAGGCATAATCATAGCCGGCCAAACCAAGACGCTCAACCAAAATTACCGCAATATGAGCGAAATGCTCAGAATGTCCGGCTATAAACTACGCGAAATCCAGCCAATCGAACTAGCAGACAGCGGAATCCCCGCCGGTTTAAGCGAAATCATCGTAATAGGCGGCGTAGACACACTAAACGGCCAAGCGCTCTACAACATAGACCACTACATTCAAAACGGCGGGAAAGCCCTCTTCATGCTGGGAACATTCACACCAAGCACAGAAACCGGCGCGCTGGAAATGCGGACACTAGAAGATGCCGGACTCCGCGCGATGCTGCGCTCTTACGGCGTTGAAATACAACACGCCCTCGTACTCGACAACTCCTGCCTCACAATAACATATCAAAGCGCCGGAGCCGGCGGCGCACCAATAATCAGACTAATTCGCTACCCCTTCTGGGTAAGCGTAACACGCGCCGGCGGCAACCCCGCCCATCCCATAACCTCCACATTCGCCGGAATCGACCTATTCTGGGCTAACCCGCTCATCCTCCACGAGACAGAAAACGTCGACGCATCCCCCCTAATTTCCAGCACCGAAGAGGCGTGGCTCATGACAAAAGATTTTTCTGTAAACCCCGACAGCGCCTTCATGTTTGCGCGGGAAGAACGCGAAACACACGGACAAAAATTATTAGGCGCGGCGCTGTCGGGACGCTTCCCGCCATATTTCGGGGCGGACGCGGAACCCGCGCCGGCGGGAGCGGAAAGCCGCATTGCGGAAAGCCGCATCGTAGTAATCGGCAACAACGAGTTTTTGAACGACGAGTACCTCGATTCAGAGCGCAACCTTACATTCTTTTTATTCGCGGCGGATTGGCTTGCCAACGACGACGACATCATCAGCATAAGAAGCCGGGCGTCCGGGATAAACCGCCTTGATAAAATAATCGATCCGGAAAAGAGGAATGCGGCAATGACATTCGCCCGCGTATTAAACACCACGCTGATCCCCGCCGCGGTACTCGTTTTCGCCGTTGTTTTTGGAATCAAACGCCGCAAAAAAACAAACCAGTGAGCCGCCCCGCCGCGAATAACCCCGCCGGAATCCACGCCGGCGAGGTTTTAGAGGATTTTTTTTTTTTTTGGGGGGGGGGGGGTAGAAAAATTTAATAAAAAAACTTTCTGGAACCCGGCTTAACAAACGGAATGCCCCGCTTGCACAGCGGGCAGTCCGGCGCGTCCCAACCGGAGACCGTTATTTTAGCGGCGGCGAACAGCGGAAGACCGCCGCTTTCGCCGCTCTGATTTACACGGCGGTCTACCACGCAGGCAAGAGCGCTCACACACGCGCCGCGTTCTTCCAGAACAGCGGCGCATTCGGCGGAAGATTTCCCGGTAGTTACCACATCCTCCGCTATAAGAATGTTCATCCCGCCGCTTACCTCAAAACCGCGCCTGAGCGTCATCCCGCCGGAATCGTCGCGCTCTGTAAAAAAGGCCGGAAGCCCCAACTGCCGCCCTAACTCGTATGCAACGATTATCCCGCCCATAGCGGGACCAACAATCGCGTCCACCTTGAAAACACCAAGCCCCGCGGCTTCCCGTATCGCCGCCGCGACAGGCGCGAGCGCCTCGGCCGCTTTGCCGGGGTACTGCAATAGACGAGCGCACTGAAAGTAACGATCGGAATGTCTGCCGGACGACAACAAAAAGTGCCCTTCCAAAAACGCGCCGCATTCTTTTAACAAAGCTACAGTATCCACTTTTTCCACCCTTTCCATTTTCCCCCCTTTTTCACATCGCAACCCTCTATCAAAATAACTCAGACACAAACATTCATTGAACACACGTTTTAGAACCAGTTGGAATTTTTCTAATATTTAACGCGCCCAAGACACTAACACCGTTTTCGCGCATATAACCTTTAACGCCGGCGATAATCTGATTCATCGCGCCCGGATTGGCAAAAGTAGCAGAACCAACCTGAACAGCGGCAGCCCCCGCCATCAAGAATTCTATCGCGTCTTCAGCGCGGGCGATACCGCCCAAGCCAATAATAGGAACATTCACACGCTCGTACAACTCCCATATTATATGAAGCGCCAGCGGACGTATCGCCGGACCGGAGAGCCCCGCCGCAACATTATCAAAAACAGGCCGCCGCTTATGAATGTCGATAGCCATACCCCTGAACGTATTAACAAGAGAAAGCGCGTCCGCGCCGTGCCGGACGCAGGCGCGCGCCACAGCCGCAATATCGGGCGCGGCTGGAGACAGCTTTACCATAAGAGGCTTTTTGCAGGCGGAGCGTACAGGCGCGACAACAGAGGCGGCGGCCTCCGCGTCCAGACCAAAACTCATACCTCCCTGCTTAACGTTGGGGCAGGATATATTCAATTCGACCATATCAATAGACGAGGCGGAAAGTAACTCAGCCCCCCGCTGATATTCGTCAACACTGGAGCCGGACAGATTTGCGATAACGGCGGGACCAAGAGCGCGAAGACGCGGCAGTTCTTTATCTATAAACGCCTCTATACCCGGATTTTCAAGCCCAATCGAATTAAGAAGACCGGACGGCGTCTCCCAAAGCCGCTCTCCGCCGTTCCCTTCACGCGCCGTAAGCGTAAGCCCCTTAGTGCAAATCCCGCCTAACGCGGCTATATCGAGCAAACCCTCGTACTCTCCGCCATAACCAAAAGTCCCGGAGGCGGCGATCACCGGATTGCGAAAGTAGACGCCGGCAATGTTAAGCGAAACGTCAGGCTGAAAGCCGGATACCTTATCCGGATCAAGCATCGAAGAACACCTCCGCCGCGTCAAAAACCGGACCGTCCGCGCAGCAACTCTTAAAACCGCCCCCTCGCACCGGCAGCGAACAACCAAGACAGGCGCCGGTTCCACAAGCCATACGCTTCTCGAGGCTCACGAAACACGGAATCCCCGCCTTGCGGCACCGCAAGGCGGCGCTGCGCAGCATGGGCGCCGGCCCGCAGGAAAAAACAGCCGCGTATTTTTCCGCTTCAAGAAAATCTGTAACAAGCCCCTGCTTGAATATCCGCCCGTTTGACGCGGGAGACACACTCTCGTCTTCGCTTACAATGATTGCTTCACTCAGCCCGCCTTCAACCGCGGAAAGCAGCTTTTCGCCGTCCGCTCCGCGCCGAAAACCGGCGAAAAAATCAAAATTGTTAAAATTATCTTTAAGAAGCTCCGCATGGAGCGCGGCGAGCGGCGCAAGACCAAGCCCGCCGGAAATCAGCGCCAAGGGTTTGCCGGCGTTTTTCGGAACAAAATCAGACCAGCCCTTGCCCAAGGGACCTGTAACCAGCGCGTCTTCGCCGGCACACATCGCCGTCAACTCCGCCGTGCCGCGTCCGCGCACAGCCGCAAGAAAGTAAACGGTATCGTTAGAGCAGCCCGCCGCGCTCAAGGGACGCGCCAAAAAAACGGAGCTCCGCGCCGGTTTTACAAGGAAAAACTGCCCGGCCAGCGGCGGCGGCCCGCGCCACTCAAAATCGAGTCTCGCGATTCCGGGGATTATTTCGCGTTTCGCGCTCAAATGTGAAAGAAGACTCTGTTTTTTAATTTTCATTCCGCAATAGATTAACCCATTTTACAATTTTTTTTCAACCGCCAAAGTAGAAACTTTGATGTCAATGCCATATAACATCTTCTGTATCATCCTATCGCTCCCGCTTTATCCTATAGTAATTCAACACATCTCTTAGCGCGGGACTATGAACAATCGCAATACCGCCATCCGAAAAATCATTGGCATGGATTATTTTGTCAGCCTTGTCGCGTTGGAGTTTGTTAAGGTTCCGCAGTTTTTCACGCCATTCCGCGGTAACTCCATTATCCCGATAGAAATAGCGGTTAATAATCAATGCTTCCGGCATCATCATTATATCAAAAAATTCTTCCTCGTCTTTTCCAAAAGCAGCCTCAAAGAAGTCTTTCCCTTTGCCGATTTTACCGTGTGTGGCATTGAGAACGG
>JAIRZA010000070.1 GCA_031267475.1 Spirochaetaceae bacterium
TTACAGGTACGTTATTTGCATCTTGCGAGCGTAACGGCTGCGGTTACCACAATATCATCGACTGAACATCCGCGTGAAAGATCGCTTATTGGTTTTGCGAATCCTTGCAGGAACGGCCCGAACGCTTCCGCTTTGCCCAGCCGCTGGACAAGTTTATAACCTATGTTGCCCGCGCTAAGATTTGGGAATATGAGGGTGTTCACTTTACCGCGTACAGGACTGCCGGGCGCTTTTTTGTCTGTTACGGACGGCACCAGCGCCGCGTCCGCCTGTAATTCGCCGTCGAACAGAAAATCCGGATTCTTGCCTTTCAATATCTCGACCGCCTGCTGAACCTTAGTCACATCAACATGAGTGGCTGAACCTTTGGTCGAAAACGACATCAGCGCGACAACCGGATCTACTTCGAGGAATTCGCGGCAGGATTGAGCGGCGCTTTCCGCAATGTCCGCCATCTGTTCCGCTGTCGGGTTGGGCATAACGGCGCAGTCGGAAAAAATAAGACCGCCTTCGGCCCCCCAGCTTTTGTCAGGGATCATCATTACAAAACATGACGAAGCGGTTTTGGACCCCTTCTGTGTGCCGATTATCGCCAGTCCGGCGCGCAACACATCGGCGGTAGAGCTTTCAGCGCCGGCTACCATTGCGTCCGCGTCTCCCAAATGCACCATCATAGCACCCCAGCGCAGGAACTGCTGTATCTCCTGTCTGGCAATATCTTCTGTAACCGGTTTATCAATAATTTTGCCCTTTGCCTTGTTTGCTTCTTCTTTCGCGTGAAGCATATCGTAGTATGCTTTGGTATATTTATCGAGATTCGGCGACGACGCGGGATCAACAATGTTTATCCCGTCAAGTTTAACATTCTCTTTTTTAGCGGCCGCCTCAATCGTGCTTTTTGCGCCGACAAGTGTAACTTCCGAAGCCAGTTTGCCGTCAACTAGAAGACGCGCCGCTTTAATAGTGCGCGGTTCGTGTCCTTCCGCCAAAACAAGCTTTTTCTGCAATTTGACGGCTTTTTCCTTCATTTTTTGAACAAAATCCATATATCCTCCAAGGTAATTTATATATTAATTATAAAACGAATAAAGCCGCATGACAACAGGGTGTATTTCTGTCGCCAGTGATTCAGACTTAATCCAGCGTTTTTGCTTTCATACGCCGTAAAATCCGTATTAAAGGCAGACTTAATATGAGGGCTGTAACAGGAAAAACAGCGCGGTAACTAAGCAAAGCGGCGGCTGAGCCTATCAAGGGTCCGAACGCCGCGCCTGTGGACGACGCCGAAGAGTTAAGACCAAACACGCTGCCCTGCCGGTCATGGCTGGTATTAGCCGCAAGCAAGGCTTGCAAGGCCGGCCCTATCCCGCCTAAGAAAAAAGACGGAATAAAATGCAACAGCGCAAGGGACCAAAGATTTACAGCAAAGGCCTGCGCTATGCCGGCGCATCCGCCCGCAAGACATATAACCAAGGTTTTCCAGTACCCGGCGCGAGTGCAAAATTTTCCGGAAATAACTGAGCCAAGCGCTCCGGCGACCGCGCCCAAGCCTAAAACAAGCCCGGTATACGAGCCTATATAACGCGAATCCGCGGCAATTTCCCGCAAAAAAAGCGGTAAAATAGGGTTTGCCGTAGTATTCGCCATCTGAAATAGAAACGAAACAGACAGCAGCAGGACTATATCGCGGTTAGAAGCTATAGCCTTTAACTCCGCGAACCAGCTTTCAGAACTTTTAGCCCTGCGCCGCCCGGCGCTTGCGCCTTTGACCGCGCGCGGCTCTTCGTGAACACCCCGGAGCACGATTAAGGCGGCTATGAGCAGAATGCCCCCGGTTCCAAGAAAAGCCGCCCGGTGCCCCCAGAAATCCGTTATCAACCCGCCGGCGACCGGACCCAGCGAATTACCAACATATACGCCGGTTTGCAGCAAGCCGAGAGCCATGGTAAGACTGGCCTGCGGCGCTATGCCGACAGTAAGAACACTCGCCGCAGCCACTGTGCCGGTAAGACACCCCTGCACTACCCGCAGCACCATCAACTGCCAAGGAGAATTGACGAGCGCCATGGCGGAGACTATGACCGCGCCGCCGAACATAGCCCTCATCAGCATGGCGCGGCGGCTGTAAATATCAGCCAGCCGTCCCCAGATAGGGGCGAAAATAGCAAGCGCCACCGATGTACAAGAATGAATAGCGCCTGTCCATATTTTAAGAGCATTGGGATCGCTTATGCCTATATCATCTGCAAGAAATAGCGGGATAACCGGCATCGACAACGAAAACCCAAGTATAGCGAGCGTTTCCGCGACAAGGACGGCGGCATAGTTCAATTTCCATGATTTCAATATAGACCAGGCTCCATAGGGAAAGGCAGAATTCCGTCTATCGTTTTGCGCGATGTTAGGGCCATAATAAGACGGTCAAGGCCAAGCGCCACGCCGGAACAACGCGGGAAGGAATCCGCCGCCTTGGTCGCCGCATCGGGCGGCAAGCCGGCCGGAGAGCCTGACGCGGCAGGCGGCGGGACTGCCGGCGGCTTGCGCGGCAGAAATATTTTCCAGTAATCGCTGTCAACCGCGTGAGTCTGCGCCGCGCCGCTCAGTTTAATTTCCTGCTCCGACAGAAAAAACTTGCGCACCTCTTCAGCGTCTGTTTCTTCAGAATAGCAATTCGCCAGCTCTATGCCGCGCGCGTACAACTCCCAGCGCTGCCTAGTCCGCCGCCCCGCGCCTTCCTTACTGCCTGAAACATCGTCTGAAACATCGTTCATTTTGGCCAAACAGGGAACGGCGGCGGGATAGTCCAGCAAGACGACGGGCTTTTCCTTGGGAAGACGCGGCTCGACAGCGTGAATGAATATCAAATTATATACATCGCCGGCGCTCATTTCGCTGGGAATATCAAGTCCAAGCCTGCGAGCTTCGTCCGGCAGCGTTCCGTCTTCCAGTTTTTTTATCAAACTAAAACCCGCAAGCCGCGAGAACGCCTCGTCCATTGTCCAGCGAATAAACGGCGGCTCAAGATCCGCCCCCCCGCCGGCATTCGCAATCAGCGTGTTAAACAATGCCTCTGTTATATCAAGCGAGTCCGTATAATCCGCGTCCATCGTGTAATACTCAAGCATCGTGAATTCAGGACTATGCACAAAGCCGGAAGATTCGCAGTTACGAAAACATTTGCAAATCTGATACATATTGGTCTTATGCAGGGCTATCAGCTTTTTCATCCAGATTTCAGGGGATGGTACAAGCCAATAATCCTTTACCTTCTGTTTGCCGCTGTTTACGGGCGGAAGCCGCGTTGTTTTGAATACTTCTAAACACGATTCAGGTATCAAATCCGGCGCAAGAATCGGGGTATCAACCTCAAGATACGCCCGATTATCAAAAAACTGCCGCACATTTCGCATTATATCCGCGCGCGCTCGCAGTAATTCTATATCCATATAATACTATAACTTAAAAAATAAGATTTTGATAATGGAGGCTGTTCCAAAACTTCAGTTTTTGGGGAGACAAGCAAAGCTTGTCCAGCAACCTATAAAAACCGCAGTTTTGTCGTCATCATGACGCGCCCTTAGGGCGAAAAACTGCAAGAGCCTGTTCCAAAATAACCGGTTTTGGAACAGGCTCAATGCCCTATTATTTTTCTTAGCCGCCTGCGCGACACATTCGCGGCGCAGGCGCGGCTTGGGGACTTTTTTTTTAAGGGGCTTTCAGAGAAAATAATAGAACATCCTACGAAAACTGGAAGGATGACTTGCGGGCGTTGCTATAAAAACGGCAAATGACTCAAAATGAGGGATAAATGACACATACAAAAGATTTTTTTAGGCTTAAAGAGCATGGAACAAGCGTCCGTAAGGAA
>JAIRZA010000085.1 GCA_031267475.1 Spirochaetaceae bacterium
GTTATGTATGCTTTCTTTTGCGGAAAAATTATCACTCCCGCATACATAACGCAGACTATAGCCAGAGCGACCCATTTAATGGGCATGGATTAACTGCCTTTTTTGTAAAGTTTTGCCAATGTTTTACCGGCGTAATCGCGGACAGGTTTTATATACGCCGCATTATTCGAAATGCGCATCAAAGCGCCGTAAATGGCGGAGCTTTTTTTTACGTCATTATTCTGAGAAAAGGCGCTGCACGTATCAACTACGGAAAGCGCTAGAATATTGTCCGGCTTTGTAGTGTCGTACTGCATAAAAATATATAATATGGCGTCTACCGTATAGTTGCCATCGTTAAAGCCCAGTTTACCAAGCGAGCGCACCGCGGTGCTGATAACAGAAGGTTCGTTATCCACTGCCAGAACGCGCAACAGAGTGTCGGCGGCCTCTTTTGTTTTTACCTCTCCAAGGTATTCAACCGCCTTGACACGTATGTCCGGGTAATTGTTAGCGACACGGCCGTCTTCGCGCGTCTTGTTCAAAATGCCTTCAAGCGCCATGTAAGCCAAAAGCGGCTGTATTTCTTTAGTATCGGCCCCGTCTTCTATCATTTGCCTTAGATATTCAAGCGCAAGAAGTTTTCCTTCGCGCTCGTTCGACCTTGCCTGTTCGCGGATGATCATCATCTCGACAGACTCTTGAAGATACGATTCTTCGATAGACAATTCTTGCGCTCCGGCAAAAGAAACATTCCCAAGCAAACCAGAAGACGCGCAAAAAACAGTAATCAGAATCACTACTTCTTTTTTAACTAACCTCATTCCATACCTCCTATGAATCTTTAGAATTGGGGGGCGACAATCTTCCAGCCATTTTGTGTTTTTTCAAGATCATATAACAGAAGCCGCCGCCCTTTATTTAAGGTTATCGCCTTTACCCTGTTGTCGCTTACGAATTCAATGTCGTCTACCCTGTCGTTCGACCGGGAAGGCACGACAACGTTCATAAAGTAATCATAGGCGTTTGATAGCACAATCCCCTTTGCCTGTAGTATACCAGACGCGGATATTCTTTGTAAATATGCCAACGAAGAAATATAATCGTAGTATTCCTCGTCAAGATACATTAACCATTCGTTATAATTCTGTGATTTTATTATTACATTCAATTGGTTTATAAAATTGGCTACATCTCCTTTGGTTTCTTTATAAACTTCCGGCGTAATAGCGTCCAGATCGAAGATCACCGCTTTTTGTTCAACCTCAACTACGGGGGGTAATATTTCTACGCTTTCGTGAATTTCTGGAGGAATATCCTCGACAGGAGGCTGTTGAGGCGGGGGCGCGGCGCATGAAACAGCGCTCAAAATGAGCGCCGCAAGAAAAAAAACGGAGTTTAGTCCGCTTCCCCTAAAATTTATTCTAAAATTGAGCAAACTCCGGACAGGTCTCATAATCCATAAATCATCTTTAACCACAATTATAATGATACAAAAAATCACCTGCTGCGGTCAAGTTTTACATGGCGGGCGATCGCAAAATGCACAGCATTTTGCTTAGGGAGTTTGCGCTGGCGCAAACCTCTCCACGCCTTTGTGTTGCGTGAGGCGCGGAGAGCATGGGAACCCGCTGGCGGGGCAAAAATGCGCCCATTGTATTCATTACAAGTTCTGACAATCCCTTGACCAAAGCCATTCAACAATATAAAATACATTTGTTTAGTAAGTTATGTTAAATACCACGTTTATGATAGAGTACGCGCCGCTTTACGGCAAAGCGTTGTGGCTCGTATTACGATTATGCTTTTGGGGCTCTCTCGCGTCTCTTGCAATAGGATTCTTTTGCGCGTTGATTCGTTATTTCAAACTGCCGGCGCTTTCAAAAATCTGCGGCGCTTACATAGAGCTTTCACGAAACACGCCGCTTGTGATACAGTTGTTTTTCCTGTACTTCGCGCTTCCGCGCATCGGCGTTAAAATAGATTCGTGGAGCTGCGCCGTTATAGGACTTTCGTTTCTGGGCGGCTCGTATATGTCTGAAGCCTTCAGAGGCGGACTGGAAGCTATCGGCAAGGGGCAGACAGAGGCGGGGCTTTCCATCGGACTTTCCCGCGCTCAGTTGATACGGTATGTAATCCTGCCGCAGGCCCTGGCGGTATCCGTGCCGGCGCTCGGAGCCAACGTGATATTCCTGCTGAAAGAGACAAGCGTTGTCGGCATCGTAGCTCTTGCCGACCTAATGTATGTGGCGAAGGATTTAATCGGGATGTATTACAAAACCAACGAGAGCCTCCTGATGCTGGTAGCCTCGTACCTTGTCGTGCTGCTGCCAATATCAATCCTCATGCGCGTAATCGAGAAAAAACTCCGCGCGGGCGGCTTTTAATGCAGGATTTAGGCATCCGGGTTCTGCTGGAAGGCAAAAACATGGAGCGCTTGCTGATGGGCTTGCTCGTTACCGCCCGCATAGCGCTTGTCGCGGTCGTACTTTCCATCATTCTGGGGACGCTTTTCGGCATTTTAATGACGAAAAAGTTCCCGCTTACACGGTTTTTGTGCCGCCTCTATTTAGAGGCAATCCGCATCATCCCCGTTCTGGTTTGGCTCTTTCTGTTTTATTTTGGCTTGTCCCGCAATTTTCATATCAATCTGAGTGGAGAAGTTACCTGCATCATCGTGTTTACCTTGTGGGGAACCGCCGAAATGGGCGATTTAGTAAGAGGCGCGGTTACCAGTCTTTCAAAACATCAGTACGAAAGCGGAATGGCGCTCGGCTTGAGCGCGAGGCAGCTTTACCGGTTCATAATAATACCGCAAACGGCGCGCCGCTTGATGCCCGGAGCGATAAACCTGACGACCCGCATGATAAAAACAACCAGTCTGGCCGTCCTTATCGGAGTTGTCGAAGTATTGAAGGTGGGGCAGCAAATTATCGAATCAAATTTTCTGAAAAGCCCGTCCGCCGCCTTCTGGGTATATCTGTTCATCTTCCTGCTTTATTTTGCGCTCTGTATGCCGGTGTCCCATCTTTCAAAACGATTGGAGCAAAAGTGGCAAAATTGATAAAAACGGAACCGCTGCTAGAGATTGATAATATTCACAAAGATTTTGACGGCGTTCCGGTTCTAAGGGGGATAAACCTTACAGTGCACAAACAGGAAGCGCTCGTAATACTGGGGCCGTCAGGCTGCGGGAAATCCACGCTTCTGCGCTGCGTAAACGGGCTTGAACGGATACAGAGCGGCGAAATTAGGCTTGACGGGATCCCCATCTCCGGCGAAAAGACCGATTTTCGCGCTGTCCGCCAGAAGGTGGGCATGGTGTTTCAAAGTTACGAGCTTTTCCCGCACCTTACGGCGCTTGAAAACATCACGCTGGGACCCCGCCGTGTGCAAAAACGCGGGAAAAAAGAGGCGGAAGACGAGGCATCGGCTCTGCTTGACCGTGTAGGGCTGCTCGAAAAAAAAGATTATTATCCGCGGCAGCTTTCCGGCGGGCAAAAGCAGCGGGTGGCAATAGTACGCGCTCTTGCGATGCAGCCCGAAATCATGCTTTTCGACGAGGTTACGGCGGCCCTTGACCCAGAAATGGTGCGGGAGGTTCTGGATGTTATGTTCACTCTGGCAAAAACCGGCATGACTATGCTCATTGTTACCCACGAAATGTCTTTTGCGCGGGCTGTCGCGGACAAAATCATATTCATAGACAAGGGCGAAATTGTGGAAGAGAACACGCCCGCCGCGTTCTTTACACAGCCTGCGACAGAGAGGGCGCGGAAGTTTCTAAATATATTTGAGTTTAAGGAATAAACGGGGGCATCGCCTTCGTCCTTTAAAATTGTTCCGAACCGGTTACGGCTTGGAACAGATAAAAAGTTCCATAGGAGGGACAAAATGAAAAAGCTAGTGCTGGTTATAATGGCATTTGCTGTAACAATCTCCGCCTTCGCAGGCGGAAAAAAAGAGAGCGGTTCTTCGGTTGACGCGATAACGAAAGCCGGAACTGTGAGGATTGGGGTGTTTACCGACAAATCCCCATTCGGCTATGTTGACGCCTCCGGCGAGTATCAGGGCTACGACGTGTTCTTTGCGCGCCGCATAGCCCTCGACCTGCTGGGCAGCGAAGCCGCCGTCCAGTTCGTGCCGGTAGAAGCCGCGAGCCGCGTTGAATACCTGCTGTCCAACAAGGTTGACATCATCCTTGCCAACTTTACGGTAACGCCGGAGCGGGCGGAGGCGGTTGATTTCGCGCTGCCATACATGAAGGTCGCGCTGGGGATAGTATCTCCCGATTCGGCTCCGGTAACGGACATTTCGCAGCTTGCGGGCAAAACGCTCATAGTGGATAAGGGAACAACGGCGGAAATCTACTTTACAAAAAACCATCCCGAAATCACACTGCTCGCCTTTGACCAGAACACCGAAGCCTTGAACGCGCTCAAGGACGGCCGCGGAGACGCGCTCGCTCACGACAACACGTTCCTGTTCGCATGGGCGATACAGAATCCGGGCTTTACTGTCGCCATCAATTCGATAGGCAGTCTGGACACGATTGCGCCTGCCGTTCAAAAGGGCAACAAATCTCTGCTCGATTGGCTCAACAAAGAGATTAAAACTGGTTTAGGGACGACATTCTTCCATGACGATTACAACGCGACCTTATTACCGGTGTACGGCGACAAGGTTGATCCGGAATCCGTTGTGGTGGAGAACGGCGTGGTAAATTAACTTTCCGGCTTTTTGGGGGAGAATGTCTTCCCCCTCCACCACTCACGGCTAGTCTGTTCACACAAATACCCGCCAGCGGGTTTCTATGCGCTCCGCGCTATCATCCCGCAAGGTCCCTACAACAACAGAGTGCAAACTCCGAACTCAACGCGCAACGTTAGGGCGGAAGAAAAGTTTAGTCTAAAACCGGAACATTAATACGTTTAACGAGGATTCGGCAGGCAAGATTGCATATCCCCACTAGACAGTGCGCGCGTTGAAAAAAAAAGCTTGGCGACTACCTACTTTCCCGCCGCTTGCGCGGCAGTATCATCGGCGTAAGAGGGCTTGACTTCCGTGTTCGGGATGGGAACGGGTATAACACCTCCACAATGATCAC
>JAIRZA010000195.1 GCA_031267475.1 Spirochaetaceae bacterium
ATTGACGCCCATGCTTTTGCGGCATCCTCCCCATACCAGCGCCCGTAGCTGATAAAACCGTTGCCGCCGGCTTTCGGCATCGGGGAAGATTGCTGGGTCGACGGCCTGAAATAATACACATCACCGTTTATGACAACGGTATTATTGTTTGTTGTGGTCTGGGCGCACAATAAAACGCCTATACAAAATACGAATAATGTCAAAAGGATTCTTTTGTTCATTCTGTTACCTCATTTTCTATGTCATATACAGAAACCATTATCCTGAATACCAGCCCTACTGCCGGCATTCCCGTTACAAAACTTTTCTTTGCCATTTATTTCTCCTTCAGTTTTTGACAGCAAAGTTTTCATTATGTGTTTGATTTTCAGTTTTTATGACACATAATGTTCCAACTCATTTAAGCCCAAGAAATCTTTTTGAAATTGCATCTGCGGCAATATTTACTTCACCACATTGAGCAATAATCTTATCAAGAATTTCCAGTTCTTCAGCGGTAAGACCGTTTTCAGCACCATTCAAAGCTGGATTTTCTTGAATTTTCCGAAACTTCTCTTCAACACGATTAATTTCGACCAAAAACTGCGCTATCCTATTTTTTGCCATTTTTTTCTCCTTTACTTTGGCAACAAAGTTTTCGTTATGTGTTTGATTTTCATATTTTATGACACATAACGTTCCGGCTGTTTACGACGGTTTGGCGGCCCGAATAAGGAAATGCGTAGCATTTCCAGGGCCGACAAACTGTGCCGGAGCAACGGCGTGGGAATGAAGCGAAGCGAAATGACCTAGCCGTTGCGGAGGCCGAGCCGCCTACTGGCGGCGTCCCCAGCGTAGCTGGGGCGCGTAAACAGACCTGTTAGGCGACGTAAAACCTGCCTCACAACAGTCGTGAATAGGTAGAACTTATTATAGTTCTATTATTTTTACTGCTCTGAACTTTGCTCTCTTTATGCTGGGTATAACTTCATCAACCTCAACATATACCCTGAGTTTTCTTCCCATTGGATAATCAGCAAATTCAGTAAGTGTAATTTGATTCGTTACACCAACATCTGAAAGCATTAATGTAGCTCCATTGACACCAAAACAAGTATCATCAAACACATAACGTTCACCCTTTTTGACAGTACCATTGTCAATATCAAAGGCAAGTTTTTTTGGTTCAATTTGAGTATAAGTCTGCCCGTCAATAACCGTTTCAACCGCAATTTGTGTTCCCGTGGCTTCTCTAACAGCTTCTCTAACAGCACTCCCAACAATTTCATTTGCACCAGTAACATCTACAACAGCCTTGGTAACTGCGGTACAAGTATAAACAGAATAACCAATCACCAAAACGATTATTATAGCAACGATTATAAAAAACCATTTTATAATCTTCCCAACAATACTGGCTCCTTTCTTGAAACCATCCTTTACATTTTTCACAGTTTCCTCTGACATTTTATGCCTCCTGATGAAATTCTTTGGCGGTTCAAAACCACCATTTTTTAGCTTATTATACATTTCAATAAATTTCAGGTTTTATGTCGCCTAACTTTATATACATGAATTAAATCCCATATATATCAAAAATTATCATCTAACATTTTATTCTTACCTCATTACGTCATACCGGTCCCCCTTGCTTTGAGACTAACCCCAAACCAGATTCCCCGCGACATAATTAAAACAAGAATACTATCGAGCCCTTCCCAAAACCCGGTTAGCTTTGAGAACGATTCCAGAAAAAGCCGTCTAAAGTCCGCTCCGAAAACAACAACGCAACCGCGGGTTGCAGGCCGTCCGCCAGAGAAGTTATTAACACTATCGAGGGAAAAAAACTCTAATTTATCCCGATTGAATTTTATATTTGAACGGGGGGGGGGGGGGGATGAAACCATGCCAGAAACCTGATTCGGACCGACAGGTTTACCTTCTTTTGCGGCGTCAAGAGAACACGCCGTCAAAAAGCCCCGCCATACCCGGCGGAACTGAATATCACATCCAAATTTTTCATCCACAGTTTTCATCTTTGCTATTATATACCAAATGCAGGTTATTTTGTCAATAGATATATCAGAAACGCGCTATGATATGAATAGGATGCTCCGTTGCGCTCCCCCTGAAACGCGCCCATAGACCCGCCGGCGGTTGACGCGCATACAGGCGACACAAAAAAGCAAGCGCGGGCGCCGCAAAATCAATCCTCCCTTAGTTGATATAAACATATAATTGTGCTATAAAAAAATCATGAAAAGGAAACCATCCTTCGCGCTCATGTTCACCGCAGTATGCCTTGCAATAACAGTTCTAGTAACCGCGGTTTTATCTGTGATGACGTTTATAAGCATCCGCGAGATTTCCCATGTGCAAATCACAGCCGCGACAAAAGAAAACGTCTCCCGCATGAGCGGCAGGGTGGCTGACATAATCGCCTCTCATGTCGCGCTGCTGGAGCATACGGTAATCGGCGCCATCCCGTATATGCGGGAAACCCGTGTCAACAGAGACGAATTAAGCCTCTATTTTGACGATATGCAGGAAACACTCGCCAACGTTTTAATGATTTACTGCACGAATAACACACGCTGGAACGGACCGGGCGGATACTGCGCGGCGAGCACAGGCTGGATACCGGCTCAATCTTGGAACAACCTTGAACGCTCTTGGTACAACGACGCTAAAAAAGCGCAGGGCAAAGTCGCGTTCACACTGCCGTATATCGACGCAGCCACCGGAAAACTGATTTTTGCCATGGCCAGAACCGTGTATGATACGGACGGACGGGATTTAGGCGTAGTCTCCGAAAACGTTTCTATAGCTTCACTAGGAAGTATGCTTGAAGAGAACACAAGCCTGCCCGGACAACAAACATGGCTCGTTACCCAAGACGGCCTTTTCATAACCAACAGCGACGAAGCCGCCGTCATGCAAAAAGATTTTTTCACCGAATGGGGAGGCGGGTCGCTTGAACAGTATCGCTCCTCGGTACTGTATTCCAATACTTTCTCGCACATGGATGACGACGTGCTCATATCATCCTCGCTGATACCCGAATCAGGGTGGATACTAGTCTCCACACTCCCTACGAAAGTAGTTTTTGCCAGCGCAAACAACCTGCTCATCCGCGCGCTTATTACCGGACTCGCGCTGCTCGTCGCCGCGGCGCTGGCCTCCATAGCCCTAAGCGGACTTGTCGTCAAGCCCCTGCGCTACCTAGCCTCCTACTCCACCGTGATAGCCGGCGGGGACTTTTCCGGCAAAGCGCCGGATTACAGCGCGGCGGAGGCAGCCGGGCTTTCGGCGGGATTCAACGCTATCAACGAGAATATTTCCAACCTTGTAAAAAACATAGCCTCCTCTTTCGGACTTATGCGCTCCAACGACGCCGAACTCAAGCGCGTCATGGAAAAATCCTCCGCGGCGGCTTCGGAAATAAAACAACTAATTCACGAGGTAGACACCCAAGTCAAGGAAGAAGCCGCTCTGGTAGGCCAGACAGTAGCCCAGATTGACGATAAAATATCCGCTCTCAACACGCTGATTCAAGAACAGGCGGCGCAGATAACCTCGTCTTCCGACGCTATAGAAACGATGATACGGCGCAACAAAGATGTCGAAGATCAGATAATAAGTTTGAACGAGCAAATATCACGCCTTGTCGAAAGTTCCAAGACAGAACATGAGCAAATTGTGCAGTCTACAACCGCGGTCGGGCAGATTGGCGCGGATTCGGAAACACTTGCCGGAATGAATAAAATCATCAGCAATGTGGCGGCGGAAACGAACCTATTGGCAATGAACGCGGCTATCGAGGCGGCTCACGCCGGAGAGTCGGGAACAGGTTTCGCCGTAGTCGCCGGAGAAATTCGCAAACTAGCGGAAACATCCACAACTCAGGCCAAAAGTTCCAATGGAACACTGTCCCAGATAAAAAAACGCATTGATGAAGTCAGCGCCGTGTCAGGACGGATTGAAACCGCTTATACTCACACAAACAGCTTGATTGTTGACAGCAACGAAATCGTATCGCGCATCAAAAGCGCCATCGCGGAGCAGTCCGCCCGCTCGGAACAGGCTCGCGAGGGGCTTAAAAAAATACATGAAATAACGCGGGATGTTAAGCAAGAAGCTGTAAGCATCAAAGAAGAAACAGACGCGGCGCGGCGTATATCGCAAAAACTGGCCGGCATGAGTGATAAAATACAACATAAAGTTGGAGATGTAGTGCAAAGCACCGTACTTGTGTTTGAGGCATCCCAGCAGGCCTGTGAATCCGTAGAGCGAAATTCGAAAGGGCTTGACGCGCTGGACGACGACATCAAACGTTTCAAATTAAGATAACGGCATGGGCGGAGTTATAGGCGCTTGCTTTTTCGAGCTGCAAATTGCCGGGAACGCGCCGCATTTTGCCCGCCAGCCCTCTCACAACAAAAAAATGAACCTTGACGTTTTTTTACCAGCGGTTTATCATGATTAGTTGAGCCTGTTCCAAAATCGGTTATCTTGTAACAGGCTCTTGCAGTTTTTCGCCCTACGGGCGCGTCATTATGACGACAAAACTGCGGTTTTTATAGGTTGCTGGACAAGCTTTGCTTGTCTCCCCAAAAACTGAAGTTTTGGAACAGCCTCAGTTAATTGATTTGGGGAAATCCGGGGAGAGGGAAACTGAAACAACTAATCAGCTTTTTTGCCGTACTGCTCCTAACAGGCGGCATTCAAAATCATATTTTTTCACAGACACTGGACGAAACAGCTACAGCCGCCGTAGATAATATAAGAGAGACAGAACGGGAATACCTGTTAGGCGAAGATACACCAGATCCGCAAAGACAAGACAGCGCATCCATCTGGATAATTTTTCGCAGCCTCATTGTTTTAGTCCTGGCTGCGGCGGCCATTTATGGAATAGTTTACCTGTTAAAACGCAAAAAAACAGGCGATACACCGGATGACAACTACCTAAAAATACTGGCGCGCGCGCCAATCAACATAAAAACCGCGGCAGCCGTCATAGCCGTTGGAAACAAGGCATGGCTAATAGGACTTTCCGACACGAATGTATCCGCCATCGCGGAAATAAATGATCAGGAAACCGTTGACGCAATGCTGCTCGCCTATTCAGAGCGGACATCAAATTCAAAAAAAAACACCCCGCTCAATTTTACCAGCATATTGCGCCGTTTCAGCGGACTTAGCGGCGGAACAGCCCGAAAACCGCTCGATTCTGAAAACCCGCCGCCGGCGAATCTTCAAAGAAACCGTGAGCGGTTAAAAAATTTATAAAACAAAAGGAGCGAGTATGAGGGTATCGCTTGTTATATTTTTAAGCTTGGCGCTATTTCCCGTAAACATCATGGCGCAGACCCTGCCCGCGCCCGCCATACCATTCCCCGGACTTTCCACCGAAGGAACTATGGAAATACCACGCCCGGCGCAGGGACCAACCATACCTTTCATAGACCTCACGGTACGGAACCCCGAATCAGGCCGCGAAGTAGCATTCTCGGTCCAGTTGCTGCTCCTTTTAACCGTCATCACACTTGCGCCCAGCTTCATAATCCTTATGACAAGTTTTTTGCGCATTTCCATAGTGTTGGACTTCGTAAAAAGAGCCCTTTCCCTTCAACAAGCTCCGCCTAATCAAGTTATTTTAGGAATCTCACTATTTTTGACGGTTTTTATCATGTGGCCAACCTTAGATTCCATCTATCAAAACGCGCTGAGCCCGCTTTCCGAAGGAAACTTAACCGTACAAGAAGCATACCGCGAAGCCGAAGCGCCGCTCAGACTATTCATGTATAACCAGATGCGGACAAAACCAGACAACATACGCCTTTTCATGGCAATGCGGGGACTGCCGCGCCCGGAAAGCCTTGCCGATGTACCAACCTATGTTCTAATCCCCGCATTCATCCTAAACGAACTAACAGTCGCGTTCAAAATAGGCATAATGATATTTATCCCGTTCATAGTAATAGACATGGTTGTAGCAAGCGCCCTGATGTCGATGGGCATGATAATGCTGCCGCCTGTCATGATTTCCATGCCGTTCAAACTGATACTTTTTGTCCTAGTTGACGGCTGGGGACTCTTGACAGACCAACTGGTAAGATCTTTCGTGTGAGGTTTTTATGACAATAGGAGATATGGTTACCCTACTGCGCGGCGGCATTTTTCAAATAATCATACTTTCGGCCCCCCTGCTTATAAGCGCGTTAGTTGTCGGATTAGTAATAGCGATACTACAGGCGGCAACACAGATACAGGAACAGACCCTCACCTTTGTACCGAAAATTCTGGTCATATTGCTGATACTGGCGCTGCTTGGAGGATGGATGTTTACAATGCTTGCCAACTACACAGAAGAACTATTCCGCATGATCCCGTCAATGGCGGCCTAACCGCAAACCGTCAACTGTAGTAAGACAACCTTTTTTCGGCGGATACAAACACGGCGGAGACAAGCCAGTTCATAACGAAATAAAACAAGCCCGCCGCGAATATAGGCATTGTTGAAAATTCACGGGCGGCGGCGTTTTGGGCGGCGTGAAAAAGCTCCGCCACGCCGATAACCTGCGCCAGCGCCGTATCCTTTACCAGAGTGATGACTTCGTTCCCGGAAGCAGGCAAAATCCGTTTTATAACCTGCGGCAGAATAATACGGTTAAACGTCTGCCTGCCGGTAAAACCCAGCACCTTTGCGGCCTCGTACTGCCCCTTCGCTATCGCTTCAATTCCACCACGATAAATCTCGGCGAAATACGCGGCGTAATTCAACACAAATGCTATTATCACAGCCGTAAACCGGTTGTATGACAACATAAATTTGGCAGCCGCCCAAAAATTTTCAGAAACGATGAATGATGAAAGATTGTCGTATAAAAAAGCATAAAAATATTTCGGAGCAAAGTAAATAAATATAAGCTGCAATATTAGCGGTGTTCCGCGCATCACTAAAAGATAAATATTGATAACACCGCTTAGAATACGATTTTTCGACATTCGCCCCAAAGCCACAGCCATAGCAAGCGGAAGCGCGAAAATAAGCGTAAGAAAAAAAATCTCCAAAGAAACAATGGCGCCTTTTGCCATGAATGTAAACATTGACAACATGATTACCCCGATTTATCCGGCAAGTCTTGCAGAAAGAGTAGCATTTTACGCTTTTCATTGTAAGCCGTTGGACTCGTTCGACAACCCTGTTGGCTGTCGATTTTTTTGGGGGAGATGTGGGGGGGGGGGGGGATCAGCTCTCCGCCGTACTATTCTTACGCTTAAAAATACGCCCGCAAAGCCGCACAAAAGAAAGCTCCCTCATACCAAGCAAACCCTGCGGACGGCGCAGCATAACGGCAATCAGTATAAGCGGATAAATAAGCAGCCTGTAATCCTGCAAGAAGCGAAGGAATTCCTGCAAGTAAGTAAGGATGTAAGCGGCAAGAATAGCGCCCGTCATAGAACCCATACCACCCAGCACTACAAAAATTAGATAATCTATGCTCTTAGTGAACGAAGCGACATCCGGCTTTACAAAACCAATAACCATAGCATACAATGCGCCGCCTATACCAGCAATAAACGACGCGCTGACAAAACCTACCATTTTATAGCGAAACACACCTATACCACATGAATTTGCCGCGATTTCATCCTCGCGGACAGCAAGAATCGCCCTGCCGAAACTGGAGCGAAGAAAGTTTTGCAACAAACACACCACTATAACAAGCGAAAACGTAACAGTAAAGAATGAAATATCCGGCAAAAACGACAGAACAGTTGGAAACTGCCTGCCGTTAGCGCCGCCGGTAACACCACGCAAGTTCGTCAAAATAACACGAATAATTTCACCAAAACCAAGCGTTACAATAGCAAGATAATCTCCGGTAAGTTTTAATGTGGGGAATCCGATAAGAAAACCCGTAAACGCAGTCAGCAAAGCGCCCAAAATCGCCGCCAGTGGAAGAGGAAGGGCTAGGTTCAGATTAAAGAAGATGCACGAATACGCGCCTATCGCCATAAAACCCGCCTGCCCTATAGAAAGCTGTCCAGTTATACCGGTAACCATGTTTACACTTATCGCCAGAATCGCGTTCACACCCGCCACCGTGATTATTTGCGCTACATAAGCGTCAATGACACCTAATTTTATCAGTATTGATGGAATAACAGTAAAAAAGACAGCAAAAGCCGCCGGTATCAATGCGCCAAATAAATTTCTATTCCCAGCCGTCACGTTTTCCACCACCCAGCGCCTAATGCGCCTCGCCGTTCACTACACGAACAGTTTTAACCGCCGTCCCGCCCAAACACAGCGCCTTATCGCCTATATAAACCGTATTATCCCGCACCACCACCGGTATCGCGGAAAAAGCGTCAATATCTATTTCCGGCGGCGCGGCGGCGGGAGTCTCAAACCCCTCAAGACACACCCTCGCTCCAGTCAAAGATCCGGCGGCGTCGAGCGCCTCCACGATTTCGCCGCCGCCGTCATCCTTGCAAGACGCGGCCAGCAGCATACCGCGGCTTTCGACGCCGCGCAATTTCGCCGGTTTAAGGTTATACACCACGATTATATGCTTATTCAGCAATTCTTCCTCTTTGTAGAATGGAACAAGACCGGAAACAATCACCCTCTCTTCACCGCCAATATCCAGCGTTTCTATATAAAGTTTGTCCGCCTTTGGATGCTTTTCGATTTTGACTATTTTTGCGACGCGCAAGTCCACTGTTTCCATGAAGCGCCTATCCACCGGAACCTCCGCCGCCTCATTTTTCCGCTCGCTTTGAGCGCCCGAATACCTGTCGCGTAATTCAGCTATCTGCGCATCCTCGAGTTTGTTGAATAAAACAGCGCAAGCAAGCACCCGTTCCAAGCCCTCAGGCTTTCCAATATCATTCCAAGCGTCAATACGGACACCAAAAAAATCAGCTATCTTTTTTGCCGCATCCGGTATAAAAGGCGACGCCAATATAGCAAGGTCGCGTACAAGAAAGCAAAGATTGCGTATAAGCCCGGCGGCGGCCGGCGGATCATCCTTTCTTGTACGCCAAGGCTCGCCGTCCTGAAAAGTTTTATTGGCAAATGAAGACAACTCGAATATCAGATGAAAAGCGTCCCTAAGCTCCGCCCATTCAAGTTTTTCAGTTATCGCAGCCTCGAAGCCTCTTACCGTTTTCCAAAACAGCTCTGTTTTTTCAGACTGCGTTTCCTGCAAAGGCGGTATAACACCGTCATAGTAGCGGCTGACGAATGACAAAGTACGATTCACAAGATTTCCAAGATTTCCGATTAGCTCCGAATTTACTTTTTCGCCAAAATCTTTCCAGACAAACACAGCGTCAGATTTCTCCGGCCTATTGTAAAATATATAAAACCGCCATACATCCGCCGGAATTCCCGTTTCCATTACATCCGTGCCAAAAACACCCACGCCTTTAGACTTAGAAAATTTACCCGTCTCATAATTAAGGTATTCCGTGCTGCTCAAATGATGCAGCATTGTCCAATTTTCGCCTGAGCCAAGCTGAGTAGACGGGAAAATAACCGTGTGAAATGGAATATTATCCTTGCCAATAAATTGAAAAAGCTCCACATTTTCGGGATTCTTCCACCATTTGTCAATAAAATCCCTCCAGTCCAGCCCTCTATCCTGCGCTAAACAACCTGTTATCGACACATAACCTATAGGCGCGTCAAACCACACATAAAAAACCTTCTGTTCAAAACCCGCCTTAGGCACCGGAATACCCCACTTTAGATCGCGCGTAATAGCCCGCTCGTGAAGCCCGTCCCTTATCCACGCCTGCGTCATCTGCACCGCGTTTTTGGCCCACTTTCCGCGCGCGGAAGCCTCCCCTATCCACTCTTCGAGTTTGCCGCGCAGTTTAGGCAAATCGATATACAAATGTTTAGTTGATTTCAATTGAGGACTTGTTCCGCAGCTTGCGCAGCGAGGGCCGCCCAATTCAGTGGGATCCAGCAGCTTTCCGCAGGATTCGCACTGGTCGCCCCGCGCCTCGTCATAGCCGCAGCACGGACACACGCCGCGTACATAACGATCCGCCAAAAACCGTTCACACGCCGGGCAATATAACTGTTCTATCGTTTTTTCTGAAATATATCCCGCCGCGTCTAGCTTTTTGAATATGTGCTGCACAACTTCTGTCTGAACCGGCGTAGAGGTGCGTCCAAATTTATCAAACGCTACATTGAACCACCGGTATATTTCATCATGAATTGTCCAATATCTATCGCATAACTCACGCGGACTGATACCCTCCTCCGCGGCGCGTGTTTCAGTCGCGGTACCGTACTCGTCCGTACCGCATACATAACAGGTTTCGTATCCACGCAATCTGCAAAAACGGGCGAACGCATCGGCGGACAATACTTGTATCAAATTTCCAAGGTGCGGTACATTATTCACATAAGGCAGCGCCGAACTAATAAGTCTATATTTCATATAGACAAATGCTATCAAAAAGACCGTTAAGTGTCGAGCCTCCGAAAGAGCCGTACATTCGCACTCTAATCAAGAACACGGACGCTATAAACAGCCAGCCGCAAGCAACACGAGGCTGACCGCGACATCTTTGTTATAGCTTTACACCTAAGAATGAGTTTGAGTTTGATTAATATGTTCTAAAGCTTTTTCTATGGCGCGGGCAAACTGGTCGCCGCAGGATGTGGGCTTGGAGCCGCAGGCAATCCCTTTAATATTATTCATTACATTAGAAGCCGGCATACCTTCGCATAACTTTGGAATAACTTTCAAGTTTCCGGAACAACCGCCGCCTTCAAATTTAACAGAATGTAACCGCCCTTCATCATCAATATCAAAAAAAATCTTATCCGGACATATTCCTGACGCGCTATATTCAAACATTTTATTCCTGTAATATCAAAAACGCAAAGAAAAACTTATTAACGTCAAGTTAATAAGTTTTTCCCGCGATACCACCCTCCCCCTCCGCAGAGCGGCGGGGTATCGCCGTCCGCTTTTACCGGGCTTGAAACAGCCCCAAGGGGCGGGATATTAAATCCGTTTGCAAATAAAAATATTAGTAAACCGGGACTTATGCCATTAACATTGAGAAAACCATCACAAACAAAGCGACCGTTTCGCACAGACCAAGTATAAGCATATAATTACCAAAACCCTGTCCTGTTTCAGCGTAAGCATCGCAGGCGGAGGCTGCGGCGGAACCTTGCGCGATAGCCGAAGCGCCTATACCAACACCCGCAAATAATCCTATACCCAAAACCGCATACGCGCTCAAAACTTGCGTATTGAACAAAGTCTGCATCAGAATGAAACCATAGATAGTTTGAGTAAGAGGGGCGCCCGCAAAGGCGACCAAGATGAAAGGCAGCGGTTTGTTCTGCATGAGGCACTTTTTCCAAGCGCCAATAGCAGCCATACCGGCTATACCTGCGCCAGCCGAAGAACCCAGCGCAGAAAGTCCTAAACACGCGCCAAGGCCGATTTGACCTAATAATCCAGCGTCCATATATTTCTCCTTAAGTATTTTTCTTTTGCTTAACTGCAAAAGGTTTGTATGAATAACCCGACCATTCCATAGAAAGATGGTTTCCGGCATATTCCAAAAGGTTAAGCCGTACGCCGTGTACGATAACCGAAAGCGCATTCATCATGAGGTTTAGCCCATGCCCAAAAATCAATATCAATATAGCGGCGGCAAATTTTAGTACGATTTCTAAAATGGAAGCGCCGGCCCCGCCGCTGCTTAGCAATCCGCCAATCGCCGACATCGAATTAAAACTCTGAGCGATTGCGCTTCCAGCAAGTCCAACGGCAAACAAACGAATATAGCTTATGATGTCGGCAAAACTTCCCACCGCGTTCAGAAAAGTCGGCAAAAAATTGGAAAAACTTCTAAGCACATTCGCAAACGGATTCCCGCCAGTCTGCTCGGCGAATATGAAGTACACGCCCAGCCCTATGCCGATAAAATATACCGCAAAATCAGGCAGCGCAACCTTCAATAGCATAGAAAGCACAAGGAAATAAAGCCCTATCATCATCACAAGCCAGCCAAGCTGAGCAAGCGCGACAAGAGACGGCAGCAATTTTTTGATGTTTTTTAGATGCGCGTAAACTAATTGAATTATCGCAATCGAGAAGCATAAAAACTGTATGTTCCAGTAAGCCGTATTGTTCGGCTGTTCCGCCGGTATTTTGAATAGCTTTTTTAAAATACCCGGGAAAGCCTCGAGCGCTACGCCGGAATTGAACTGCGGAATAACAAGCGCCTGCAAAAAAGGAGGCAGCGATTCGTAAGGTATAGAAAACCATGTGCCGTTTATCCCGCCCCAAACGATTATACAAAAACCAAGCCATGTAAAAAGTTTAGCAGCCTCCGGCATCCTGCCGGTTTTTCGCTTAACACTAAGACCGGCGATAATGGATACGATAAAAATAATGCAGCCATAAGCGGCGTCGCCGAAAATCATCGCAACGAAAATGCTAAAAAATAATAAATATGACGGGCTTATGTCGTACTCGCGATAACCCGGCACCGTTCCAAGAAACGAAAACAGGGGCTGTATCAACCGTACAACCGGATTATTTTTGATAAGCGTAGGCGGCGTTTCGCCGTCTGCGGGATCCACCGCGTACAATGCCCAACCGTTATCCGCGGCGGCTCGTTTTACACGGCCAAGCTCCGGCGCTGGAACAAAACCCGTGATACACGAAACCGGCATCGCGGCGGGACAATCTTCCACCTGATCCATTCCGGCCTTCGCCGTCTCAAATTCTATCACTCCTGAAAGCTCTTGAATCTCTTGATCTATTGTCGAAATTTGAAAAGAGAGAGTGGAAAGCTGTTTTTCTATATCCTCAATCACTTTTCGCTGCCGCGAAATGTCGCCGCGAAAATCCGTAAGGGATTGATCCGGCAATTGAAACGGCGTAAGACCTTCCAACGGGGACTCTGAAGCGCAGTACACGTTCAATTTATCCCGCCCAAACACGATAACACGCTGATCTTTCAGATCGGCGTACGCTTTCTTTGGAATTTCATACAAAGAAAGTCCTATACCATATTCGACAAGGCTTTCAAAGCCTGCGGGATCAAAATCACCCCATTTCTCTATGCGGCTTATTTCCCGCGTGTCCGCGTATATTTGCTCCTGAGCTATTTTACGCTTCGTGGAAAGGTCCAAGACGTGCGAGCCTATGTCGACCGAGTCGTCAAGCACAGGCGGCAAAAATTCCCTTCGTTTTTTAGGGGTAAAACTGCGCAAAATTCCGGCGGCGCTCTCTAAAGCGGCTCTTCGCTCAAGATGCCTGCTCAAAACATCTGATTGAACATCTTTTTTCTTAAGATGAATAAGCCCTAACTCACGAAGTTTTGTCAGATTTTCTTCCTGAAACTTATCAAGACCCACCAGGGTCACTTTTTTCATTGGTACTATCATCCGGCTTCCTTCTCCATTTCACGCTTGGAAATTTTACCGCGCACAACTGCGGCCGTCTGCTGGTCGCCTAGATAAACCTGAATCTTTTTAATGCAGTTCTTAGCTTCCGGTATCTTAATTTTTTCAAACAGATTTACACGCTGAGTCGTTGTAAGCAATTCCTTTTCAAGCCGCCGCTGCTGCTCCTCTAAAGTACGCGCCTCCATGTCAATCTCAAGCGCAGTTTTGAGTTTCTCAACCGCGTTGTCAAGCCAAAGGGGTTTTTTCAACAAATCGTATTGACTAATGGCAAATTCCGTACCCTCAAAAATTGGTATTGGAACACCGGCAATGTTGCCCTCGCGCACAGTAATCCGTGTTATTCGTAAAATATCAGGCGTAAACACGCCTTTTTCCCCAAAAACAGCTATCCACGACTTAAACCCTTCGTCCACCCGCGCCTTTTTTTCGCACAACTCTTTGATTCTGGTTTCAACACCGCGAATCTCCGCCTGCAACTGCTGTTTTTTTAAAACCAGCGTAGGCAGATAGCGCTGAAACATCTTGAGTTGATCTTTCTGCTTCTTTAGTTCGTTTTTTGTAAGTTTTAGCTTTGCCATTGCTCCGCCTGTACGCTATCTGCCCTTGGGCCAGAATTCGTTTATCAACTCCGTCCGCAAACCTGTTTCTTCCGGATTAAAGCAATCGGCAAGGATTTCCCAGCCAAGATCAAGAGCCTTCTCAAGCGGAATATTCACAGACAAATCCATCATCTCCTTCTCGAAACGCTCGCCATATTTCAACAGCTTGCCGTCCCACGGCGTCATCATAAAGCCCATCGATTTCTTTTCCAGCGTATCCTTGTAGTATGAGTAGAGCTTTATCATGGCATCCATGATTGCCCGGTGATCCTTGCGCGTCTTGCCGTTGACCATCTGCTTAAGACGCGACAATGAACCAAACGGCTCTATGCGCCCGCCGCGCAGATAATACTGCCCTTCCGTGATGTAGCCTGTATTGTCAGGAACAGGGTGAGTAACATCATCGCCCGGCATAGTCGTAACTCCAAGTATCGTTATTGATCCAGCAGTTTCAAAGTCAACAGCTTTTTCGTAACGCGAGGCAAGCTGGCTATACAAATCGCCGGGGTAGCCGCGATTAGAAGGCACCTGTTCCTGCGAAATTGCTATTTCCTTCATAGCGTCGGCAAAACTTGTCATATCGGTAAGAAGAACAAGAACGTCTTTATTTTGCAGCGCAAATTGTTCCGCTACAGCAAGAGCCATATCAGGCACCATGAGGCACTCGACAGTCGGGTCGGACGCTGTATGGATAAACATAACGGTACGGGAAATAGCGCCCCCGTCTTCCAGCGTATCCTTGAAATAAAGATAATCATCGAATTTCAAACCCATGCCGCCCAAGATTATGACATCGACCTCCGCCTGCATAGCGATACGCGCTAAAAGCTCGTTGTACGGCTCGCCGGAAATCGAAAATATCGGTAGTTTTTGTGAAACAACAAGCGTATTGAACATATCTATCATAGGTATTCCGGTGCGTATCATTTTGCGGGGGATGATGCGTTCAGTCGGATTGACCGAAGGGCCGCCTATTGGGATAAGGTGATCATGCAGTTCGGGACCGCCGTCTCGAGGCTTGCCGGAGCCGTTAAACACGCGCCCCATCAAGTTTTCGGAAAAGCTGACCTCCATTGGGTGTCCCAAAAAACGCACCGTATCGCCTGTTGAAATACCACGCCCGCCCGCAAAAACTTGCAACGAAACAATATCGTCCGCCAGCCGGTTTACCTCAGCAAGCGACACGCCAAAATCTGTATCAACTTCGGCAAGGTCGCCGTAGCGGATGTCTTTGGCGCGGACAGTAATAACACTGCCCGTTATAGATTCAATCTTGCTATATACTTTATTCATTTTTTGCCGCCTGTGCCAATAATTTTTCCGCCGCAGTTTCAAGACCAGAAGATTTTTCACTCAACATTCCGCGAAGCTCCGTCTCCAAAGTCTTAAACCTGTCGCTGTCCATCGGCGAATAGTTATAGTCAATAAATTTTTGACGAAGCTGGTTAAACCAGAGACGCGCTTCATCTTTTGTGCTGAATATGAGTTTTGAGCCCAAAATAGAAATGATAAAATCATACACATATTTTTGACGCTCCGGACTAGCAGCCTGATCGACATCATCAAACGAATTTTGCTGAAGATACGCGGCGTCAAGGAAATCTCCTTTTAGATAGACAATAAAATCATCTATGCTCGTGCCTTCTTCGCCGACAACCTTCATCATCTGCTCAACTTCAATGCTGCGGGAAAGAATTTTCCTGCCGTAGCTCACTTTATCTACCGGTATGATGCCGTTATATTTCGACCATGAATCAAGCGGATTTATGGCCGGATATTTTCTGGCGTCGCTGCGCTCGCGGGAAAGTCCGTGGAACGCGCCGACAACTTTAAGCGTAGCTTGAGTTACCGGCTCCTCGAAGTTTCCTCCCGCAGGAGATACGGTGCCGCCTATAGTAACGGAGCCTTTTCTCCCGTCGCGCAGACGCACAACGCCGGCGCGCTCGTAAAAGCCGGCTATTCTCGATTCAAGGTAGGCGGGGAAGGCTTCTTCGCCCGGTATCTCCTCAAGACGGCCGGACATCTCGCGCAAAGCCTGCGCCCAGCGGCTCGTTGAGTCCGCCAACAGCAAAACTTTAAGCCCCATCTGGCGGTAATACTCTGCCATCGTTACCGATGTATACAACGACGCCTCCCGCGCCGCAACCGGCATCGAAGATGTGTTACAGATGATTATCGTCCGCTCCATCAGCGATCTACCGGTCTTTGGATCGATTAGCTCGGGAAATTCTTTCAAAACCTCTACAACTTCGCCGGCGCGCTCGCCGCACGCCGCGATTATTACTATATCGACATCAGCGTTTTTACTTGTGCAATGCTGCAAAACCGTCTTGCCGGCGCCAAAAGGTCCTGGAATACAATATGTGCCGCCGTTCGCAACCGGAAAGAATGTATCGACTATACGAATCTGGGTAACCATCGGCTCTGTGGGCTTGTAGCGTTCCTCGTAGCAATCAATAGCGCGTTTAACCGGCCATAAAAAGCTCATGCAAAGTTTTGTTGCTTCGCCCCTCTCGTCCTCAACTTCCGCTATCGTATCATGAAGCTTATAAGCGCCCGCGCCTACAATAGATTTAACCTTGTAAGTCTTGTACATATTAAACGGAACCATTACCTGATGTTTAAAGACACCTTCCGGCACAGTTCCAATACAGTCGCCGCGCAACACCACATCGCCGGTCTTTACCGTAGGAGTAAACTCCCACAAAACATCCAGCGGAAGCGGCTCTATGTATACACCGCGCTCAAGAAAATAGCCGGTTTCCTTGGCTAATTTTGGCAATGGGTTCTGCAATCCATCAAAGACTTGTCCTAAAAGACCCGGCCCAACCTCTATGGAAAGCATATTTCCACTGAACTCGCAAGCATCCCCGGTCCTTATGCCGTGTGTCGCTTCAAAAACTTGTAAAGAGCAAATATCGCCGCGTATACGGATAACTTCACTCTTCAATTTTTTACCGCCGACATGTATGAAGCCTACTTCATTCATGGAAACCTGCCCATCAAAGCGGACGTTTACCATGTTGCCGTTTACGGCGGCTACCACACCTTTTGTTCCGATCATTAACTATCTCCTCGTGCTCCTACGCCCGGAGCGTTTTCCATGATGGAAGCGTACAACGCTTTATATTCCGTAAAACCTTCCTCCGTCTTGAACGCGGCGCGGCGTTCTATGAGGAGCAGTTTGAGCATATAGGCGTAAACCGCGTTTACGCCGAAGTATGTAGTTTTCTGCAAAGATTCAACGGCTTCCCAGCGCCCTTTATCCAAGAATAGTTCAGCCTCAAGCGGATTATCCATAGACGCGGCGCTTTTCGCTTGATTTTCCGCGTCCATATCCCAATGTTCCAACGGAAAATTAGTCTGAACACCGATAGCTTTAAGCCTATCCGCGCGAATCCGCGCCAGCGCAAGGGTCAGCGATCGCTCGCGTTTACGCCACCCGTCAATAAATGCGGAATTACTCTTCTCAAAATCACCGGTCCATTGCGGTATCCCGCAAACACAGTATCTAAGCAGCGAAAAATGTTCCTTGCTCAGATGTTCACGGCATAACTCTTTGAACGCCGGCGAACTAACCGGCGGCGTTTGCCCATAGCTAAGGTATGGCAACTGAGCTATAAGAAAGTAATACACCGCCTAACTTCCTTTCGCCGCATTCTTAACAATTTCAGAAAGGCGCGGGTTAAGATAGGCGGAAAGAGCCTCGGCCACCGCCGCGCCTGAGAAATCATAGTACGCGGAACCGTCTTTCAGCCCTATACGAAAGCCAGACACAAGATTTTTGCTGGTTTTAAGCTCCAAGCCTTTGGCCATTTCCGCTGTAAGAGCGCCTCTTGCCCAATTTTCGAGCGATTTAAGCTGCTTTTCATTCAAAATCACATCAACAGTTTCTTTACCAGAGCTTAAACCTTTAACCACTTCCGGGATAAGAGACTCCAACACACCGTCATTAAGAACAGTCTGCGTGTCTTTAATGATTATCTTGTTCAAAACCGCTTCAATCTCGCCGTTGAGAGAAAGAAGTAAATTACGGGCGGCCTGCTCAAGCGCGGCGCCAGCGGCCTGCTGAAAACGGTCAGCGTCCTGCTTCCCCTTCTCTGTCGCAGCGGCGGCTTCCTTTCCGGCGGCGTCAACTATGCGTTTCGCCTCCGCCTCCGCCTCCGCTTTTATACGGGCGGACTCCCCCGACGCTTGCTCTATCCCGTCTTTTTTTATCTTTTCGATGAATTCTTGTAGCTGTATATCCATAAGCTCCTCTTTTCCGACTGGTATCGGAGTTTCTATGTCATTCCTAGCTGTTTATTCTTTTATAAACCATTTTAGAAAAGCTGTCAAGAAT
>JAIRZA010000185.1 GCA_031267475.1 Spirochaetaceae bacterium
CGGCGGCTATAGCCGCGATACCGCTGGAAAAAGCGTAGGCGGACGAGCCGTTTTCCAGCAGCGCCATAGAATCTTCCAGCGCCTTTCGCGTAGGGTTGCCGGAACGGGCGTAATCGTAATCCAGCCGTCCCTTAGGAGGCAATAAACCACTCTGGTCGAATTCCGGCCCGCGGTCAAATGTAGATGTCTGGTAAACGGGCGTTCCCAGCGCTCCCGTGGCGGGATCTGTATCATGACCATTGTGTATCAGCAGTGTTCCAAACTTCATTTCGATTTGAGCTTATAGACGCGGCGCGTTTTTGTCCATACCTTTCAGTTTAATTGTCAACGTTCAATAGAAATGTCACATAGATAGAATAAAGGCGGAGGCATAAACGGCATGGAAAATACCGATGGGACAAAAAGAGATGCTTCGAGGGAGACTGATGGATATGGTGAAACTCCAGACCCTCAATAGGATAATACGGGATGCCGCCGCGGAGCGGATATGTATCCCGCTGGCGGTCGGCAGGGGACACGCCTGTACCGGAAATACCGAGAGCGCGGCGACGCGGGGATGCCGCGCGGTTCAATGGGGAAACCGTCGAACCGAAAGACGGCGGAGGACATCCGCGGACGGGTGATTGAACAGTACCAGTTGCGGTACAGCGATTTCGGGACCGACATTTGCGGCGGAGGAGGGCGTAAAAATAAGCGTATCGCCCCTACGGCGCATACTCATAGAGGAAGACCATCGGACACGTACGCGCCGAGTTTTCAGCGGCTGGCTCAACGCTGGCGCGTTGAGCTCCGGAGTTTCGCACGGCGAAACTCCACGCCTTTGTTGTATGGAGCGGCTGGCAGCCGCGTATGCCAATCGCATTTACCGTAGAGAAGGGCTCAACGCTGGCGCGTTGAGCTCCGGAGTTTCGCACGGCGAAACTCCACGTCTTTGTTGTGTGGGGGACTCGCGGGATAACAGCGCGTAGCGTAGCAAAATGCTACGCTTTTTGCTTTCGGCGTTTCGCACGGCGAAACTCCACGCCTTTGTTGTATGAGAGACTCGCGGGATACTACCGCGTAGCGGATAGAAGCCCGCTGGCGGGCCGCTGGCGGGCGCGGGGCGCAAACTCCGGCTATTCCAAATTCAACTACAATAATGTTTGAAATACACAAAAACATCCCTCTTTTAATGATAGAAAAAACTCCAAACTCCTTGAATTATACCTGATTAGCGATTATATTAAACTTGACAGGCAGACTGGTTGTTTATTCCGGGCTAGAAAAAGCCCGCCGCAATATTTGCGCCAGTCCCTGCGAAATACTTCGCATTTTGTTGTTTTTTAGGGGTGGCAATGGCTCATTGTGTAGTTGTAGAAGCTGAAGAAATATTAGATAAAGAATTTCCTGTTTTGGATAAGGGATTTATAAGGTTAGTAGACTATTTAGGCTCTGACGAGCGAGTCGTTCAAGCGGCGCGTGTGTCTTACGGCAAGGGAACTAAAAGCAGCCGCGAAGATGCCGGGCTTATTGATTACCTGATGCGAAACCGGCATACCAGCCCGTTTGAACAAGTGGCTCTCACATTCCATATAAAAATGCCAATTTTTATAGCCCGCCAATGGGTGCGGCATAGGACAGCGCGTCTGAATGAGATTTCGGGGCGTTATTCTGTTATGAAAGATGATTTTTATACACCGGACATTGAAGATATTACGTTGCAGAACAGCGATAACAAGCAAGGCAGAAGCGACGAACTGCTGTCGCGCAGCGAGGCGGACGCCTTACGCGCCGGTTTTGAGTATGCCCAGCGGCACGCCTACGGCGAGTATATCAAACTGATAGACCGCGGAATCGCCCGCGAGCTCGCCCGCATCAATTTGCCCTTGTCGTTGTACACGGAAATGTACTGGCAGATAGACCTTCATAATTTATTTCATTTTCTTGAATTGCGGCTTGGCGCTCACGCTCAAAAAGAGATACGGATGTACGCGCGGACACTGCTGGAAATATGCCGCAAAGTCGCGCCGGTCTGTTGCGCGTCATTTGAACGCAATGTTCTTGGGGCGGTCGCTTTTTCAAGCGACGAGGCGCGGGAGCTTAAACGCAGGCTTGCCGGCGGCGGGGAAGGAGAGAGTCTTTTAGATGAAAAGTCGCTTGCGCGGTTTGAAGATAAATTAAAATGACAAAAAAAACATTCCCCCTTTCAAAAAAAGAACTGGAAGCCGTCGCGGAGCGTTTTCCAACACCGTTCTATATTTATGACGAGCAGGCGATTCGTGAAAACGTCCGCCGTGTAAACGCCGCCTTTTCGGTTTTTCCAAGCTATATTAACCACTTCGCGGTTAAGGCCACGCCGAATCCGGCGATACTGCGCATACTTCGCGAGGAAGGTTTCGGCGCTGACTGCTCCAGCCTTACGGAACTGCTTTTGGCGGAAATGTCCGGCGTTACAGGCGAGCGCATCATGTTCACATCCAACGAAACACCCTCCGCCGAATACCGCAAGGCGCGGGAATTGGGCGCGATTATCAATCTTGATGATTTTACCCATATAGAATTCCTAGAAAAGACAGTTGGTTTGCCTGAAATTTTGGCTATACGCTATAACCCCGGACCGCTCAAGCTGGGAAATTCGATTATCGGCAACCCTGTCGAGGCAAAATACGGTTTTACACGCGAACAAACACTCGAAGGCTTGGCTTTACTGAAAAAAAAGGGCGTTAAACGTTTCGCCTTGCACACTATGGTAGCCTCCAACGAATTAAAAACGGACTATCATATTGAAACCGGACGGCTTTTGTTTGAGTTTGCGGTGGAAATTAAACAAAAAACCGGGATTTCATTAGAATTCATCAATTTGGGCGCCGGAGTCGGGATTCCGTACAAGCCGGAAGATACTGCGGTGAATTACGAAAATCTTACCAGCGCTCTTAAAGAGGTTTTTGACGAGGTATTGACACCAGCGGGGCTTGCGGGCTTGGGCATACATACGGAGTGGGGACGGGCTGTTACCGGCCCTTACGGGTGGCTTGTAACGCGGGCTGTCCACCGCAAAAACATTTACCGCAAATATATAGGCGTTGACGCTTCAATGGCCGACCTTATGCGCCCCGCCATGTACGGCGCGTATCATCACATCACTGTATCCGGCAAGGAAGACGCGCCTTTTAGCGAAGTTTATGACGTTGTGGGCAGTATTTGCGAAAATTGCGACAAATTCGCCGTTCAAAGAAACCTGCCCGCCATTGAAGCGGACGAGGTTTCGGGCGATATGCTTATCATCCACGACGTGGGCGCTCACGGCAGGGCTATGGGGTTTAACTACAACGGCAAGCTGCGCTGCGGGGAACTGTTGCTTCACGCTGACGGGTCTGTTACCCAGATACGGCGCAAAGAAACGCCCGCCGATTTGTTCGCTACTTTCTGAGTTCTTTCTAAGCTATGGAATAAAGGCTGACGTTTTCATTTTGTCCGCCCGCCGGACACTGTTGCTGTTTTAGCGTTTCCTGTTTTTTAAGAGCGGCTCTGCGCGAATCGACAAGATTGTTCAGTTCAATGAGCATATTTTTGTCAACCGACTCGGCAATAGGAAACACATAAGTTACCGTTTCTTCGGTGTAACGCGCTACAAATTCGGGTTTATTCACGAAACCTAGCGAGATCATGTTGGAAATACGGTCCGCCGATTTAAGCAGGCGGGCGCTGTACGACCCCTGCTCGAGAATGCGCGTTAAAAACTCCGCTTTTGTCTCATTTTTGTTACGGGTTACCTCAAGAACCAGTTCATACACGGCCGGGCTGTCATAATCAATCGAGAGAAGCTGATTACGGTTAAATTCAGGCGAGTCTTCAATGAGGTCGTGAACAATGGACGCCTTAAGAAGTACCGGCTCTATGTACCCATAGTCGATGAGAATTGTCATTGTATCAAGCTGGTGGCGAAACATATTGCCTCCCCCCTCGCGCGATTTCCCAATCAGCGTTGTGGCTAACTGCATATAAGGGGCAAGAAATATTTCATTCAAACGCCACATTTTCTCATTAGTCATAATAACCTCTGTAAAATGCTACATCAAAGCTGCTATTCGCCATAATCATTATATGGCTTTTAATTGGACTTGTTCAACAACCCGGTTGGCCGCCGCGGACATTGGTCCGGCACAAGTCTTTTTTAAGCGCTTGTTGTCCAAACAATCGAAGTTTCTTGAGCCTGTTCCAAAATCGGTTATTTTGTAACAGGCTCTTGCAGTTTTTCGCCCTATGGGCGCGTCATGATGACGACAAAACTGCGGTTTTCATAAGTTGCTGGACAAGCTTTGCTT
>JAIRZA010000211.1 GCA_031267475.1 Spirochaetaceae bacterium
CGGAATCGCTAAAAAAACATTATGAATGGCGCGGCAAGATTGAAATTACACCAAAAATACCGCTTACAAACAGGGAAGAACTATCGCTCGCTTATACGCCGGGTGTCGCTCAACCCTGCCTTGAAATACAAAAGTCGCCGGACAAGGTTTGGGAGCTTACGGGACGCTGGAATACCGTCGCCGTTATTACGGACGGAACGGCGATTTTGGGGCTTGGCGACATAGGGCCTGAGGCTGGTATGCCTGTCATGGAAGGCAAGGCTGCTTTGTTCAAGGCTTTTGGGGGAGTAAACGCCGTCCCGCTTTGTATACGTTCAAAAAATATTGATGATATTGTCAACACCACGGCCATGCTTGCCGGAAGTTTTGGCGGCATAAACCTTGAGGATATTTCCGCGCCGCGTTGTTTTGAAATTGAGCGTAAATTGAAAGCCCGCTGCGAAATACCGGTTTTTCATGATGATCAGCACGGAACCGCCATTGTTGTGGCGGCGGCTTTGCTAAACGCGCTAAAATTTACCGGCAGGGAACTTAAAAATGTAAGCGTGGTTACCAGCGGCGCCGGGGCGGCGGGTGTCGCCATCGTCAAACTGCTTATGAAGCTGGGGTTGAAGGATGTTGTAATGTGCGACCGGGACGGCGCTATTTACAAGGGCAGGGCTAATTTAAACAACGAAAAACAGGAAATGGCGGAAATTTCCAACCTAAACATGAAGAAGGGGTCTCTCGCGGACGTGCTGCGGGGAGCGGATGTTTTCATTGGGGTTTCCGCGCCGGGTGTGATTTCAGAAGACATGGTGCGCGGCATGGCCGCAAAACCGGTTCTGTTTCCTATGGCAAACCCCGTACCGGAAATAATGCCCGCCCTTGCTATTGCCGCGGGAGCGGCGGTGGCAGGCTCCGGGCGCAGTGATTTTGCCAACCAGATTAACAATGTGCTGGCTTTTCCGGGCGTTTTTCGCGGGGCGCTTGATGTCCGCGCCAGCGACATAAACGATGAAATGAAGCTGGCGGCCGCATACGCGCTTGCCGGCTTAATCAGCGATTCTGAGCTCAAAGCCGACTACATCATTCCGAGCGTCTTTGACCCGCGTATAAAAACCACTGTCGCGGGAGCCGTCGCGGAAGCCGCCCGTAAAACAGGGGTTGCGCGGCTGCCAAACGTCAGCAGTTCTTAATTACCGCCGCCTTCCACTTGCGGCCCCGGTCGAATTCGTTAAGGAACATCTCAAACGAGGCGCAGCCGGGGGACAATACTACAACGCCGCCCGGACGCGCCGCATCCAGCGCAACTTTTGCGGCGGTGTCAAGATTGTCCAACGGGCCGCTAAACGCAATGTTTCTTGCTTTAAGCAGAGCCGCCAGCTTATCGCTGCCTGTTCCGGCAAGCAAGACTACGGCGCGGGCTTCTGAAAGCGCCTCGGCAAGCGGTAAAAAATCCAGGTTTTTGTCAGTGCCGCCGGTAACAACAACGGGCGCTTTAAGCGCGCGTACCGCGGCGGCGGCGGCTTCGGGAATGGTTGCGGCCGTATCGTTGTAAAAGCGCGCGCCGTCTTTCTCGTAAAAGAATTCCAGCCGGTGTTCTATGCCCGGAAAACGCCTCGCGCACTCGTCTATCAATTTAGCGGGAACGCCCAGATCAAGCAGCGCCAGTCCTGCGGCCGTCAGATTCATTTTTTGATGAACGCCGGGTACAAGGGTGTCCGCCGGCACAATCCGCGCCGTTTCGCCGGCGCAAAGCCCCGCAATGGGGCCGGCGGCAAAGCACTCGCCGGTCTCTTCATCAAAAAACGCGCCGGATGCGCCAACATCGGGGCTTTTACAGCCATAACAGTACGGCCGTCCGCGCGTTTCGCTTAAAAAGCTCCTGCCCCAGTCGTCGCAACCCGCGATTGTCGCGTCATTTTTATCTTGCGCTTGATAAATGACGCGCTTGTCCGCAACGTATGCGTCCATAGCGCCGTATCTGTCAAGATGATCCGGCATTATCGCGGTTATCACGGCGGCGCGTGGTTTCAAAAGTCCGCGCGGCAGGTCGCCAAGCTGCCAACTGGAAAGTTCCAGCACAACATCATCAGCGGGTGTCAATTCATCCAAAAAGGTAAGCGGCGAAACTGTAATGTTGCCCCCAAGAAAGGCTTTATGTCCTTGCTCCAGAGCGGCTTCTTGCAGCGTAAAATGTATTGCGGACGCGGTAAAGGACTTGCCTTTTGATCCAGTTACAGCGGTAAGACGCGCCGGATTGTGCGTCAAAAACAGCGATATATCTGTTTCAACACGCCGCGCCGCCCGCAGATACGGCGAGTCGGGTTTTACGCCCGGATTCTTTATGACAACATCCGCGTTTTCAAAATCTTGTACGTCGTGCCGTTCAAGCACATATTTAACGGGTTTTCCATTTATACTTTTTACAAAATCATCCAGCGCTTCAATTGACGGTCTAAGCGCTTCAGCCCCGCGAAGATCGGTAACCGTAAGCTCCGCCCCGCGTTTTGCCAAAAAACAGGCCGCGCCCAATCCGCCGCCGTGCAGTCCCAGCCCCATGATTAGCGCCTTTGCGCCGGAGTACCGGCCGCCGTCATTTTCCATTCGCATCACTTTTTCAACTATAATCCGGTTTTATCTTATGTGATAGCGGGGAGATTCATTTTTCAAAACGGAAAATGCTCTAAACATGGCGGCAAAATAAACCGAAATTTTATTGAGGCAAGACTTGCGGTAAGTCTTTCTGAACGGGAATCGATGGAACGGCTCCCGCAGCTAAAAATAAACACGGATTGTTATTTTAAGGAGGCAGGGCAGTGTTGAATCCAGCCCTATTTAATACATCCGGTTTTTTACTCTCCGCGCCGGCGCCTACTATGACGCCTTATTTGTCGCCGCAAAGTATTACACCGGATGTCTCTACTTCGCCTAAATTTTCAGACTATCTGGTTTCGGCAAACGAAAAATCCGCCCAAAAAGACGAGTCGCCCGCCCCCGTTGAAAGCGCGGCTGTGGACGAAAAAGACAGCGAAGACGAAGACACGGCGGCGGTAGAAAACGAAGATGATGAAAATTATCTTGCCATAGCGCAGGCGGCGGTTCACGACACCAAGGCGGATACCCTTCCGCCGGAATTTGATTCTGACGGCGCTGAAGAAAAGACGGTAAAATTGAGCAAGGCCGCGGCGGTTCAAGACGGCGCGGACTTGGAAGCAGTTGCTCTAACGCCGGAAATAGAGACAGAAGCGCCGCCGCCGGAAAACACGTTGAGCGAGGAAGCCGGAGCAAAACGGCGTATGCCGAACACCGATAAAGCCGGCGCGTCAGATAAGGCGGACGGGGGCGATAAATCCGGGAAAACAGAGTCCGCGCCCGAAGATTCGGATGGAGTCAAGGCTCTCAACGCGAGCGACGGCATATATCTTGACGAAAAAAACACGGCGGCTGAACAGCTTGCGGATGAAGTTAATAATGGCGCGGCGGAAAAAAAGTATAACGGTTTTGAAAACAGAACGGCAAACAAGCCGGACGGTCATGCTGGTGAAAGCACAGCCGCCGCAACCGCCGCCGCCGGAGCCGGAACAGCGGGGACGACGACGGCGGGTACGGCGAAAGGCTTTGAAAAAGAGTCCGGCGGCAAAACGTCCGGCGAAAAAAAATACGCCGCCGAGCGTGTGAAGCGGCGGCCGGAATATGTCGAGCTTAGCGCCGCTGTAGTTGACGGCGGGGCTCAATCTGTGGAAACGCGGGAAACGCGGCGTGTAAACGCGACCGGCGCGATAGAAACGGAAATCGTTGTTAATGTACGCGGCGAAGCGCGGAGCGAGGCGGCAAGCGGGCAAGGCGGTTTCAAAACGGCGGACTCGTTTGAAAATTTTCTTGCTCGCGAACTTCAGCAAAATTTGAATAGCGATATTGTACGGCAGGCTCAAGTAATGCTGCGCGAAGGCGGCGAGGGGACGATACGGCTTTCGCTTAAACCGGAATTTCTCGGCAAGGTCAAGATACATCTTGAAATGACCGAAAACAAAATTACGGGAAAAATCGTTGTAGAAAGCGGCGAGGCGCTTCGGGCGTTTGAGCGCGAGATGCAGTCGCTGGAACAGACATTCCGCAACGAGGGTTTTGACGGGGCGAACCTTAGTCTTGAACTTGCCGATCGCGACGACCCAAGAAACGACGAAGGCGGGCAGCCGGCGGCGGGGATAGAGTTTTCAGCTAGAACGGCATCGTCCCGTTATGACGGCGCTGTGGATAAAGTCGTGTACTTTGGCGCGGCGCATTCCGCAAAGCAGATAAATGTTTTGATTTAACAAGCAGCTAAAAAGATTATCAAGGAGATTATCATGGATATAAATACTAATTTAAGCGCACAAGAGATGTCGGAAACGACACGCTTTGTTGATGAATTTAACGCTAAGCTCAACGACGGTAAAACTAAAAGTCAAGGTTTAGACAGGGACGACTTCCTCAAACTGCTCGTTACCCAGCTTTCGTACCAAAACCCCGCCGCGCCTATGGAAGACAAAGAATTCATAGCGCAGATGGCTCAGTTTTCATCGCTGGAACAGATGACGAACATGGCAAGCGATTTTTCAAAACTAACAGAGATAATCGCGGGCAGCGAGGCTAATTCCGCAATCGGCAAGTCTGTGGAGATTTTGGAGGGTAATAACGCCGTACAAGGAACGGTAAAAGCGGTAACACGCGGCGGCGCTCCGCAAGTGCTTGTCAATGGAAACTATTACCAGTGGAGTCAAGTAACAAAGGTTTTTGAAGAATAGATTTAATTTCAAAACTTCCGTTTTGAAATTGGCTCAAGGAAAAGCTGTCTAAATTTTGCTTTTCCGTCTAAAAATATAAGGTCGCTCTTTCAAAATGGAGTTTTGAAAGAGCCCTGCGAGGTAATGCTTTATGATGCGATCATTGTTTTCCGGTGTGTCGGGTTTGCAGAATCATCAGACCAGAATGGATGTTGTCGGTAATAACATCGCCAACATCAATACGACCGGTTTTAAGAAAGGACGGGTTAATTTTCAGGATATGTTGTACCAGCAGCTTCAAGGCGCGGCGCGTCCAACAGAGGAGCTTGGCGGCGTAAACCCTAAAGAAGTCGGACTCGGTATGTCGATAGCCTCGATAGACACTATACACACGCAGGGTTCGTTGCAATCAACAGGAAACATGACGGATTTAGCGATAAACGGGCAGGGTTTCTTTGTGCTTGCCGAGGGCGAGAATCAACTTTATACACGAGCCGGCGCTTTTGGTCTTGACAACGCGGGTACATTTGTAAATCCCGCTAACGGCATGAAGGTTCAAGGCTGGATGGCCGAGACGGTGAACGGTGTTACCTTGCTTGAAGTATCACGCGATATAGGAGACCTTACTATTCCGGTAGGCAGTAAAGATCCCGCCCGCGCCACAAACCGGGTGGAGTTTGCCTGTAACCTTGATAAGCGCACGCCGTTCATACCGGAGGGCGCGGACGAGGCGGCGATACGGCAGGGAACTTGGAATACTCAAATAGAAATCTTCGACACTTTTGGGCAAATTCACATCTTGCAAGCGTCATTTACAAGGGTGCCGGATACGGCGAATAGCTGGACGGTTACTGTCGCGGTCGACCCGCAGGCGGAAGCTCCCACCAACACATCCGCCGGATTGGGCGAGGGCGAGGCCGCGCCCGCGGCTGGGGGCGCGACTGTTTATACGGTAAATTTTGATAACAACGGTACAATCGTCAGCGCGGTAGACGCGGACGGGAATATTTCCGGCGGCGACGCGGGCGGTCAAGTTGTTATGAACGTGGCTTACGATGTCCCAAACACCGACCCGGGAGCGGACGGAGCGCCCACGCGGCAGCTTTTTACGCTGGATATGGGAAATGTTGGCGGATTTACCCGCGCTCTTACCCAGTTTGCCGAATCCAGCACATCCAAGGCGGTAACGCAGGATGGTTACACGATGGGGTATCTTGACTCTTTTAAAATTGACCAGAGCGGTATAATAACCGGAGTTTATTCCAACAACACAAACCGCACTCTTGCCCAGATAGCGTTAGCCACCTTCACAAATCAAGGCGGACTTGAAAAGAACGGGGATACCGCGTTTGTTGTATCCACGAACTCCGGCAACGCAAACATCGGTCCATCCGGTATAGCGGGAAAAGGTAAGATAATTTCCGGCACTCTGGAGATGTCAAACGTTGACATGGCTTCGGAATTTACCGACATGATTGTTACTCAACGCGGCTTCCAAGCGAACAGCCGCACGATACAAACCGCCGATCAGCTTTTGCAAGAATTGTTGACGCTTAAACGGTAGCGGTATTCTTAGGGCGAGGCTGACTTAACTTACAGCTAATCAGCCACGCCCTATTAAGCCGCATTAATTTTTGTTATGAGCTATGAGCAAGGACGCGGTTGATATTAGTAATGGGGATTGACAATTAATGACAGCGTGTAAAAACTTACAAAAGGAAAAATACTTGTTAAATGCGGTTTTTGTTGACACCGGGCGTTTGAAGGGCGCGGCGATTTGCGATATGGAGCGCGATATTCCCCGCGTGATTCAATTTATACAGAAGTACCCGGACAGTCCGGTGGATTTTGCGGACGCTGCTTTGGCGCCGGCGGCGGAAAAAACTGGTATACGCAACATTGTCAGTATCGATTCGGATTTTGATGTTTATCGCCTGCCCGGTAAAAAACGGATCCGCAATATCTTTTGCGGCAAGGGTTATATATGATAAAAATAACTCGTTTAGACGGCGCGGAATATTACATCAATCCTCACCAGATAGAAAGTATAGAAAAAAAGCCGGATACAACATTACTGATGCTATCCGGTAAAATTATTATTATACGAGAGAAGCCGGAAGACGTAATTGAAAAAATCGTAGAATATCGAAAACGTATCGGCGGTTTTAAGAATGAAGCATAAAAGGTGTTAGCGTATGGATTTAGGGACTCTTGTTGGTACTCTTGGCGCTTTAGCCATGATGATATTTGGTGTTCTCAGCGGCGGTTCCGGCATGGATACTTACGCCGACTTGCCGTCTCTTTTAATCGTTGTTATGGGCTCATGGTTTTGTCTTATGGCTTCATGTTCGATTGGAGATTCTGTCGGCATATTCAAGGTCATGGGTCTGGCTTTTTCTGTGCCCAACTTTGGCGAAAAGGGAATCATAACCAAGTTGATGGCTTTTTCGGACAAGGCGCGGCGCGAGGGACTTCTTGCGCTTGAGGAAGAGCTGGAAGACCTTGACGACGAGTTTATGAAGAAAGGCTTACGGCTCGTGGTAGACGGCACGGACGCCGCCATAGTGCGCGACCTTTTGGAAATTGAAGTCAGCCAGATGCAGGACAGACACGCTTCAAAAACCGGCGGTTTGAATATGTGGGCGGCTCTTGCTCCAGGTTTCGGTATGTTAGGCACCGTTATTGGACTCATAGCCATGATGAAAAACCTCGAAGACAAAGCGTCCGTTGGACCAAACATGGCTGTCGCCCTAATCACGACACTGTACGGATCTATGATCGCAAACTGGCTGCTAACTCCTATTATTGCTAAACTTAGATCAAACGACTCCAAAGAAGCGCAGGTTCGTGAAATGATTATCGAAGGGATTCTGTCCATACAAGCGGGCGATAACCCGCGTATTCTGGGCATGAAACTAGTGGCTTATTTGTCGCCGGACGACAGAAAAGAAGTTGAACAAGAATTAAACAATAAGTAAGCGCCGGTTTAAGCAGTTTTGTTTTAACGGCTAAACTATCAAGAAGAAGGACCTGAAATTGGCAAAAAAGAAAAAAAAGGACAGAGGCGGCGGCCCTACCGGGCAAGAGTGGCTAACGACATATTCAGACATGGTTACGCTCGTACTCTGCTTTTTTGCCATAATGTTCAACCCAGACGAAGTTACGCCTTCTTCAATGGCGAATCTTACGGTATCTTTCATGGCGCGAGGCATGGGCTCGAATGCCGGCGGCAACACGCTGGCGTTAGGCCGTTACGCCGAATTGGGAAACAACCTTAATTCACTGCCGGCTCAGGACAAAGGAACATCGCTGGGGACAGCCCTGCGCAAGGCGACCAGCATATTTGCGCCGGAAGTAAAGTCAAAAAAGATGAGTGTTACATCCGATGAGCGCGGTATCATAATAAGCCTTGCGGCAGACGCTTTTTTCGCGCCGGCCAGCGCGGTGATAAACATCGAATCTACCCGTGATATACTTCTACGGCTGGGACAACTTCTTGCTTCAAGCGAAATCGCGGGACGAAAATTCCGCATCGAGGGTCATACCGATTCAACGCAAATAGACCCTAACGGTCCGTGGGAATCGAACTGGCAGCTTTCCGCTATGCGCGCCATCAACGTGCTGCACTATTTAGCGGATTTGGGAATTTCTGAAAAACGCTTTCAAGTCGCGGGCTTTGCCGATACAATGCCGGTAAGCAATGACGATACGCCGGAAGGCAGGGCTTATAACCGCAGGGTAGATGTCATAATACTTGACGAAGCGCACTTATAGGAGGAAATATGTCTGACGAATCAGAACTAAACCTTGACGAAAGCGCAGAAGACGGGGGCGCGGCCGTAAAAAAAAGCAGCGTCGGTCTACTGCCAAAACTGTTAAAATTTATCGCGATAGGTCTTAGCGCGCTTGTTTTTATTGTTACTGTCGCAGTAATCACGTTTAACATTATGAACAAGGGCGGGAAGAGTCAAACCGTTGTTCCGCAGACGGATTCTTATGCCGCCGTTAAAAAACAATACTCTATGTTTACATTGATCGGCTCTGTTAATACACGAACACGGGACACCGCGCTGTGGATGGTATCCGTCGATATGATAATCGGGTACGACCTCAACGACAACGCGACAGCGACAGAACTAACCGGGCGTTTGTACGAACTGCGCGATTTTGTGCGCCGCTATTTTAGCAGCAAAACCGCAGTCGAATTGCAACCAGAGAACGAGGCGCATATAAAAAATGAAATTCGTGAATTATTAAATACCACAGTCCTTGATAAAGCGCGTGTTCGAATAATATTGTTCGACAAGCTGGACTTATACGAAATGGAATAGGAGGCTTTTACAAAATGTATCAGGTTGCCCTCAACACAAAAGGTCCGAAAAAAATCAACGATACAGAATTCTGTACCGCGGGATTAAGCTGCAAAAAATGCCAATGGTTTATAAAACACAGCAAGGTCTCTTTCAAAAGTTTTGGAGAAATTAAATCAATGAAATCTACAATTTGCAGTTTTAATAAAAAGCCTTACCCCGATATGACGCATAAATTGGTGATATATGAAGGCAGCTAAGGTTTAAACCACAGGTGAATTATTCTTGTCTGCATACACATACATCATTTTGCGACGGCGGCGGCTCTGTGGAAGACTTTTGCAAAGCCGCATACGAAAAAAAATTAGTTTCACTGGGTTTTAGCGCTCATGCTCCTGTAAGCCCAAAAACCGGACTTAAAACGGATTGGCATTTACGCGCCGGGCGTTTTGACGAATACCGGCAAGCAGTACGCAATGCGGGCGCGGCGTGGCGCGGGAAACTTGACGTTTACCTTGGACTTGAAATCGACTACATCGAAAACGGCGCGGGTGTTGTTCTATCGGCGGACGATTTTAACCACGAACAACACGGGCTGGATTATCTTATTGGCTCAGTTCATTATGTTACTCCTCACCGTTGCGTTGACTGTCCGCCCGCTGAATTTGAAAAACTTCTGCGCGAAGATTTTGACGGAGACGCAATGGCGCTTGTGGACAGCTATTGGGACCGCATGGAGCGTATGCTTGAAAAAGGCGGCTTCGA
>JAIRZA010000232.1 GCA_031267475.1 Spirochaetaceae bacterium
ACGACGAGCTTCTTAAATTTCAAGCCGGCGATTCGCCTTCTATTAAGATTTTCGATAATGGTTTGTGGATTTTAGCGGACGGCTCGGCCGCCGGTTCGCGCTGGGATTTTATTTCCGGCGATAAAACGTTGATTGACAAAATGGAGCGTGTCACGCGGCTTGCGGATATGGTCCGCTCAGTACGCGAGGCTATGAAAACCGGAAACGAGAGCGCAAAACTTTATCAAAGCGCGGCTTCCGCCGTGTTGGAAACATATAAAAGCGACTACGGCGAATATCCGGCGAACGACAGGGATGTTCTTAGGTTTGTAAAAAAACATCCGGCGGTCAAGGGCGTTTACGACGCTTTCATAACGCCGTCTTCCGAAGTTCTTGCATCGGAGAATATTTACGCCGCAGGCGCGGAAATTGTGGACGGACACAACCCGGCGGTCAGGGCGCTGGAGGAGCTGCAAAAAGATTTAATTCCCGCGTCCGATGAAAATATCAGGGCGCGTTTTCCGGCGGACGCGGAAAATCTTATCGGGGAAATGTACGCGAATAAAGATATTTTCTACACTCCCAAAGGCTTATGGCGGCTTAGGGAGGATTTTATCTCCGGCGACGCGTGGCGAAAAATTGACGCGCTGCGCGAAGCCGCCGCCGGCGTGGATGACGGGGTGTTGAAAGAAAAACTGCTTTACGGCGCGTCGGAGCTGGAAAAGGCGGCGGGCTGGACGCCTGTCGAGGAGGCGGATTTTTCGCCGCGCTCCGCGTGGATTGACGAGTTGATTATACAACAGTGGGTTTCGGGAGGCGACGCTCTCGACAACGGCGAACTGGCTGATCTGGCGAAAAATCCAGAAGGCAAATGGGGCGTCATGGACGGCGGAGTATGGACGGAGTATAATCATCCGCTGGTTTATTATCTTAACGGCCAAAGACAGCGCTCAAAAAATATCGATACGAAAGCCTTTAACGAGGAGCATGACGAATTGTTCAAGGCTTATATATCCAACCATGACGGCTTCAGGCAAAGTATCGAGCGAAAATACAACAGGCTGTTCAAGACAAATCTTACCGCTCCGGTAAAAACCTATCCTGTGGAAATTAAAGGCTGGCGGGGCGCGGACGCGGGCGGCAAGACGCTAAAGCCCCACCAGTGGCAGACGATACATCATCTTTACAGACAGGGGGCGGGTATTTCCGCGCTCGGAACGGGTTTCGGCAAGACCGCCTCCGCAATCGGGCTCATGTCTCTGCTGCGGCAGGAGGGAAAATCATCCCGCGTCTGGCTTCAGGTTCCCAACAACAAGGTGAAGGACTGGGCGGCGGAAATCAAGGACGTTATGCCCTCCCTTAAAATCGCGTCCATAGACCCGGAGGAGAGCGGTTATTCCAGCCGCGGCAAGCGCTACGCCCGCTACTGGGAAATCGCAAACAGCAGGGCGGATGTTATTATCATGCCGGAGAGCGCCGCGTCGGAAATCCAGCTTAAAAAAGACAATGATTATCTTATCCGCGAAAAAATAGCGGGCGACTATAAAACGGAAAAAAGAATCGCCGGCGCGTCGAAAAGGCTGACGGCGAAGGCTGAATTAAAGGCTTTGTCCGACACTCAAAACGGAAAGACAAACCGTATTATCAACTTCGAGGATTTCGGATGCGACGCCCTGTTTGTCGACGAGGCTCATAATTACAAAAATTTATTCTCCTCCAGTCTTTCGCGCGAAACCGGCTTGAACGACGGCAGGCAGTCCGCCAAGGCTATGGCTCTTTTCAAAAAAGCTGATTTTATCAGAGAGAACAACGACGGAAAAAATGTTTTCCTGCTTACCGCCACTCCGCTTACCAATTCGCCGCTCGAATACTACAATATGCTGCAATATATCGCGGGCGGCGAGTTAAAACGTTTCGGCGTCTGCTCTATAGACGGCTTTATAAAAGAATTCGCGGATGTCAAAGAGGGGATGAAATACGACTGGACGAAAAACAAGGCCGGCTGGGGTAAAATCCTTGCCGGCTTCAAAAATCTGCAAACGCTGCAAGATTTGTTTTTCAAATATACCGATTTGCAAAACGATCCGCGGGCCGCGGGGATTGAAAAGCCGGAGCCGCGCAATACGCCTAATCTTATTCCAAGCGACGACGCTCAGGTCTCCGTCCTAAAAGCTGTATCCGCGGAGATTGAGCGTTACAGAAGCATGGACAAGGACGAGCGCGAAATCGAATTTCCCGGTCAAAACTTCCTTACGTTCTATTCCCAAATGCGTACGGCTTCTTTGGATTTGGAAATGTTCGACCCGGACGCTTACAAGGGCTGGAAAAACCCCAAGCTCGAAGCGCTCTCTTTTAATGTTAAAAATATTTACGACGACGCGAAAGGCGGGCAGGTTGTCTTTTGCGACAGAATTTTTGATTCGGACGCGCGTTTCAATCTTCATGATAAAATTAAATCCGCTCTTGTAGAGCGCGGGTTTAAGGATGACGAGATTGTTATTATAAACGGCTTTACTAAATCCGGCGACAAGCGCGCGGACGGCGCTGTCGAAAGGGACGTCTCTAAGGCTGTCGAGGGCTTCAATTCCGGTAAATATAAAGTGATAATCGGCACTACGGCCTGCATCGGCGAGGGCGTCAATCTTCAAAAAAATTCCGCCGCTGTTCATCATTTTGATATTCCGTTCCGCCCCTCCGATTTTATTCAGCGCAACGGGCGCGTCGACAGGCAGGGCAACGCCCAGGATAAAGTCGAGCTTCATACTTATCTCGCGACCGGTACGATTGATAATTATTCCGCAGCCCTTGTTCAAAATAAAGCGAACTGGATCGACAAGCTTTTGCGGACTAAATCAAATGTGTTTACCAACCCAGACGATGAAAACGCCGTCGATATGAACGAGCTGCTGCTTTCGCTTACGGAGGAATGGGGCGACAGCGAAAAAGCCGCGTCCATGCGCGAGGAGTTGCGCCGGCAAAAGGAAGACGCGGAACGCGCGGCGTGGGATAAAAAAATGCGCTCGAATATTAAGTCTTTAAGCCTCCTTCGATGCGCCCTGCAATCGTTAAAAAATAAAGATTCTAATGATTATAAAAACCGTATCGATAAAATTCACAACCTTGAACGCGCCCTAAGCGGTAATCCGCTTTTTACAAAACATGATATAATTGGAAATACTGAGCCGTTCTTATACAACGCTAAATACGACGTCATTATTCGCGAGGGCGATATTTTATTTAGAAATGATTTAGAAATTGTCGCCGGTTTCGATTTTAAGAAACAGTCTTTTTCCGTTAGTTCTTTTCGTAATCCTAGTGAAAAAAATAAATATCCTGTCTCGCAGATTGTTCCGCTGGAGGAAAATAACAAGCTCTCTTATCGCGAGCGTGTTTACAATCCGCTTAAATTTAATTTCGCCCGCCCTTCGGATGTTCAGAAAAAATTACTTTTGTCGTTAAACGACGCCGCCGCGTTTTACGACCTGCCGGATAAAAACGCGGTTAAGGATTATTACAAATATCATCTTTTATGTTTCTCGTCATGGCGTTCTGACAAGTCCTCGGAACCGCCGGTCTTTAATGTTGACAACGACGGCAAACTTTCTGTTGGATACGCCCGCTATTCTGTTAATGACGGGAATGGTTTTGTCGACGCTCTTAATCCTTTCGATCCAAACGATATGCAAAAATTACTCGCGGCGGCGCGGCGCGGTCTTAATTTGAACTATAGCGAACACGACGCGCTCTATTCTTTGTCAAAAAAATATTTCCCCGATTTACACGCGGCTTTAATCCCTCGTTTCAAAGCTCTTGACGATGTCTCTATAAATAAAAAAATTATTGACGACTACCGTGATTCGGGTTTCGACTCCGCGTCTCAGGATGTCGCTGTCAACCAAAAAGTTGTTGACGATTATAGTGATAGATCTTTCGCTTCGCCCTCTTATTCCGGCTCTTATTCCGCCTCGCGGAATGAAAATATAGTTTCTAAGGAGAATCAAGAAATGGAAACAATCCAAAATCTCAACGATCAGGCGGGCGAAACCGCCGGGCGGAGTTTCAGCCCGGATGTCCTCGCGGACACCGCCGCTAAATATCACGCGGAACACGGAGCCTCGGAATGGCGCTCCCCGGACGGCGGACTGCGGCTTTACTTCAACTTCGCCGCAAAAAAAAATCTTTACGGCCTGTCCACCTACAGTCAAACAGATTTAAGCCCGGAAAAAACAGTCGAGTACAGGAGGTTGTACCGCTCCGCTAAACTGCCGCAGTTCCCGGAAAAAGCCTTGCAAAACGGCAGGCCGGTTTCGCCGGAAAAGGCTTTTGAAATCCTCTGCTCGACTCCGTATTACGATGTTAATCAGAAAAAAATGTTCGGGCTCCTCCCGGATGTTCAGACTAAAATTGATTATCTTAAACAGCGCAGTCTTGATATGGGCGGCAAGGAGTACATCGACGCGGACAAGGGCCGCCATAGAATCTATTTCCAGTCCCCGACAGCTGTTAAAAATCTTTACGGTCTTGAAACTAAGGGCAAAACCGTCTTAAACGAGGAAAAAGAAGCCGCTATGCGGAAAAAATTCCCTTTTGTCAAATATCTGCCGGTTATGCCGGAAGCCGCCTCCCTGCGCGGAGAGCCTGTAGACCCGCAGCGCGCCTTTGATATGCTCGCCTCGCGTCCTTATTTCGATGTTAATTCCGGCAAGTTTGAGCTTTTTAGCAAAGAAAAAACTTTCGATATGTTCTTCGAAAAAGAATTCAACAAAGACGGTGTTTCCGATGAGCGCCGCTCGGAGCTTCTTGGTTTGTCCGCAGAGCATGACGCGCGGGTTAAAATCAATGTTAAAGAAGCCGCCGTCTTCGCCGCGGAAATGAAAACCGCGCCCTCCTTAAAAGATATGTCCCAGGCTCAACAATTGAAAGTCTTTTTTCAAAGCGCCGTTGAGAATAATAACGCGCCGTGGGACCGCCAATTCGGCGCCTCCGCCGCTTTCCCTCCCTTTAACTTTGAATCCGGCAGAAACTTCTCCCGCTCCAATCTTGTTTCCGCCTCCCTTCACATGGCTCATATTGGTTCTAAAGACCCCCGCTACCTTACTGAAGATAAAATTCAGAAAGCCGGACTTGCTGTTGACGACAACGCCGCGCCTCTTAAAATCGCTTACCGTGTTCAGGACAGGGACGGTTCTTACAAATCTAAAACGACTGTTTATTACAACGCTAAAAATATCGCCGGTCTTCCACCGCTTGTACTCCCTAAAAGTATCAACGAGCTTTCCTCTCAGCCTATTGCTCCGGAACGCGCCGCAAACGCCAATGATCAGATTACTAACAATATCGCAGGCTTTATCGCCGCTATGTCGTCAAACAGAGCCTTCCAACCTTTGGCTTCCGGCGTAAAACAGGAGAATTACAAGGAGTTGCTGGCCGCGCCTGTCAGCGATTTGTTCTCTAAAATCAACGCCGCTTCTTCTAAAGCCGCGGAGCTTTCTCTTGATAAAAAGGAATTGCAATTAGAGCGCGGCGGGCGGGCCGCGGGTATGGATATGTGATCCGCTTCTCAACATAGAATAAGTCCGCCGACGCGGATTTGTTCTACACTTTTTACCGGAGGGTATTTATGCACACTAAAAAGGATCTATTTTACAGTCTTGAGCGAGACCCGAAATGGAAAGCCTTCACGTGGAAATGGGCGCGTCCGGCTGTTATAAGCGCGATGTGCATGAAAGCCGGGGCGCGCCCGGAGGAGGATAAATAAATGGAGAGGAAAAGGAGATTGTAAATGACAGTGATAAGAACGCAGGCGGAGTATGATGCCGCATACAAGGCGGGAGAGCGCAAGTTTGAAGTGATGGACGCGGCGGAGATAATCGCTTTTAGCGGCAACAGCCATGCTATGTTGAACGGTGACAGCCATGTTGTGTTGAACGATCACAGTATGGCTGTGTTGAACGGCAACAGCCATGCTGTGTTGCGCGGCGACAGCCATGCTGTGTTGAACGGCGACAGCCATGCTGTGTTGCGCGGCAACAGCCGTGTTGTGTTGAACGGCAACAGCAGCGCGGAGCGGGTTAGCGAAGACGCGCTAATTGAGGATCACACCGGTTGATAGCGCGGCGTATAACAAAGGAACAGGGCGTGAAAGAAGCATGGAAAAAGATAGACGCGGACGGCTCTTTGGCGGCGTGTTTGGAATATGAAGCGAAACACCGTCCGAAGAATATTTCAAAAGCGTCCAGATATTCCAGCGGAATCCTCGGTAAACGCGGGTGGGGCGCTTTGACTAGGCTTTATGATTGGGAGATAGAAACAAAGACGGAGACGGCGGAAAAATAAATGATTTCAAATATAAAAATGCAGATAAAAAATATACAAAAAAAGATTTGTTTATCGTGATGGTGTATGGGGGGGGGGGGGGCAGCGCCGGCGTTTGCCTTATTGCGCCTTCTATATTCCGCTTGCAGGTATTCTCTTTAGGCGTAAAAAATGGGGTGTTACGCCGCTTATCGAGGCGCTTTGTCAGGGTTTTTGATTCCAAGACCCTCGCGGGAGATGCTTGAAGAGTAGTGATGGGGGCTTCCCCCATGCCCCCTTGCCAGCACTGGCTGTCTCTCCAACGCTCCCGTTATACCTCTCCCGCAGAGGTTTCTTGACTTAACCTATCCGGTTGGCTTATCCTTTTTTTATGCCTTTTATCACAATCGACCTGCCGGCGGAGCTTTTGGCGCGCCTCCCGCGAGACCATGAGCGTTTTATCCGCATGGCGCTGGAAAACGAGCTCGCGGGGGACTTAGAGCGAGCGAAAAGTATTTTCGCAAGGCTGGGCGGTTCGGCAAAATCGGAAAAAAAAGCCGCCGCCAGCAGGTTGAACGGCAAAAAAGGCGGCAGGCCGTCTAAAAAATGAGTTGAAGGAGAATTGTATGCACTTTACGGATGAGTTTGTTTCAGGGTTGGAAAAAAAAATCCACATTCCGCCGGCGGATTACGCGATGATTCAATCGCGCAATGTTTGCAAGATGCTAAAAAACGACAGAAGGTGGTATAAAGAGTTCGGCGTTTACTGGTGGGCGATGAAAGACGCGATTAAAAAATACGCCCTCCCTTATTACAAAAACTTTTGGTTTATGGGATCTTTTGACGACCCTCTGATGAAAGAGCGCGCGCGGCACGGCGGCGAATTTCGTACAGTCCTCGCCGGTATGTACCTGATGTCTTCCAAGCGTCTCAACGATTTTTCAGGTTATTGCGACTGGACGGATGCGAACGGCCTTGTTCACGATTATGTCGTGTTCGACGAAGACGCGCTGGTATAATTCACAGCCGCGTATGATTTGCCGCATTTTCAAGCGGGTTGTACCATTCAACTTTATTGCCGCCCCCTTTTTCATAAGCCGCTATTTTCATGAGCGCGAGGTTGGGGAAATTATGACCGTCAACGTCTATCAAGCCTATTCTCATTATACAATTCCCCATTGACGGCAATATTTGATATGTTTTATTATTTTCAACACACAAAAGTATTCGTACATCCCCGGCACACAGTTATCGTTCACCGCCGCCGCACCACCTCAATCCGTAACGCTTCCGGCGCATATCCCAGCGCCCAGCCGTCCTGCTTCACCGCCGCGAGGCATAGCTCCAAAGTCTTAAGCGACTCCGGCACGTACCGCAGCGCCAGCCCCTGTTTCGTTACCGCCGCTAGACATACCTCGGCGGTCTTCAATTCCTCCGGCACATACATCAGCGCCCAGCCATATTGTTTCACCGCCGCTAGGCATACCTCCGCAGTTCGCAGTTCAGCCGGTACGCGCTCCAGCGACCCGCCGTCTAGTGTTACCGCCGCTAGGCATATCTCCGCCGCCCGCCTCCTCTTCATTGTCAAAGCCAGCGGGACGCTATCCGTATAGTCTTCTTTCCTCGCCATTTACTTTTCCACCCCTACGCCGCCGGGCGCGGCGACTTCTTATCTAGCCCGCCGTTCCGCTTCACCGCTTCTAGGCATATCTCCGCTGTTCGCAGAGCCTCCGGCACAAAACATAGCGCCCTGCCGTCCTGCTTCACCGCGGCTAGGCACACCTCCGCAGTCCGCATTTCCTCCGGCACAAAATATATTGCCGCGCCGTTCCTCTTCACCGCCGCTAGGCATACCTCCGCTGTCCGCATTTCCTCCGGCACAAAACATAGCGCCACGCCGTCCTGCTTCACCGCTTCTTGGTTAGTCATCCTTTTCCTCTTCGTTCATCTATTACCCCCTTTAATTACGCCGCCGTTCAAACCGGCGGCGGCTCTTGGCTTAGTCCTTATTGACGCGCTAGTTCGTTTAAGCTCCGCGCTTTCTCTATAACAGCGGATTCAAGAGTTCGCCGCCGGGTCTCCAGCCATTTAATCTCCCTGGTTAATTCCCCTAACTGTTCTAGCAAGTCGCGGTTCTTCATTTTCTCTATCGCTAAATCCTCCGCTCTCCGGTCGAACAGGTTTTGTATTCCCCCGTTCTCCACCCACTGTCTGCAAAACGTGTCTTTATTAACCGATGAGGGAAGCGCCATGTAGCTCGGTTCAATCGCCGCGTACTCTTCCCCGCTTATTATCAGCCCTACTCGTTTCTCAAATTCTTGTTTGTTCATGCCGCCTCCTCCGCCGCGTCCTTCGGCGGCGCTTGCTCTAACTTACCAGACGAGTGCTTCATCACTCATAAACTCAATAATACCGGCTCTAATCTCAACCCTTGACCTTGCTTGCCCATCGCTGCCTATCCACCTGTTTTGTTGTATGTGTCCTTTAATATGGACGGCCGCCCCCTTCTTTCCGTTTGCCGCGCAGTCCGCGGCGTCATCCCAAGCGATCACATCAAAAAAAGAAGTTTTATCCTGCAAATGATTGTGCGCGATGCTTAGTTTGCAAAAACGCTTTTCATCTGCAATTTGTTTGAATTCGGCGTCCCTTGTTAAACGCCCCGTGATTTCTATTTTATTAATATACTCCAACGTGGTTTTCTCCCTTTTGAGCAAGTCTTCTAGCTCTATTAACCCTCCCGCGCAAATGCGGGAAAAGTTCTAAAAATTTATTCCAGCCGTATTGGTGTTGATACGAGTGCTCGCCGCGTGTCAACGCCAGCCAATTCCACGGCTTGTCCACCGCCGCCGCGTCCGCGCCGCGGCTCACAATGTGACATAGCTCTATACTCCCGCCTGCGCCGCTCGCGTCGCTGTAACGCCGCCGTTCACGCCATTCTTTAACTGTTAATCCGTCAACAGGATCCTCTTCCATCTGCCCGCGCCAATTGTGCCATTCCCTCATCACATCCTGCACTGTCGCCTGCAAACCGACGGTCAATCCCGCCTGCTCCGCTAAATGACCCAAAAGCCCGTCTATGAAAAACGCCGCCTCTTTAGTGTCCGCTACAGATAGATGCACCGGCCTCAGTCTTTTAGGATTAATCTTTGACGGCACGCTCATCGCGTACTCGGCTAATAAATCGCAGTACAGGCTGTATTTCTCCGGCTCTGTAGGTTTGCGCCCTTCCATGTTTTCAAAGATTGCTTCTACAAGCACCCATGTCGCCGCGTTCTGTTTAAACGCGCGTCTGTACGTCTGCGTTTCCAATGTCAAAAAAAACGCCTCCGCTTTGCCGGTATTTCGCGCCTTCTTTTCCGCCGCTTCAATGAACTTCATACCCAGCGCGCGGTACTCGGGCGCGGCGGCGCGAAAAGAAAGACTATCGCCATGTTCGGCGTACACAAGTAATTTAACTTTCATTTTTTCCCGTCCATCTGAAATATCGCGGTAAATTCCCGCCTCAAAAAAAAGCATCGCCCGATTTAGAGGAAACGCGGAAAATCCCCAAATCAGACGATGCTGCTATAAACAATTTCAATGTCTCTCCGCTTTCCGCCGCAAAAAGACAAATAAACCACCACCAGTTGTCAGCGGCGCGATTCAAGAAAAAAACGACGTCCTGCTAAACTGAAAATAATGTACCAGTCAGTGTGTCTTTTTTGTAAAAAAGACACACGCTGGTCAGTCTAAATACTTAATATACAAAGACTTACAGGGGAGATTGTTATGTTGCTTACGGAGTTTGCGCGGAGCGCAAACTCCTCGCCCTGTTGTGTGGGAGACTCGCGGTATGCCGCCGCGTAGCGGATTGAGACCCGCTGGCGGGCGCGGGGCGCAAACTCCACGCCTCCGGTGAGAGACTCCACGCCATGTGTTGTGGAG
>JAIRZA010000213.1 GCA_031267475.1 Spirochaetaceae bacterium
CGCGATAAGGCTGGTTTGCAGGATGTTAAACCCGGTATAGCGCGTATTTATGACGGCAGTGAAACGATTCGCAACACCGATATTACTGTGGAAAATATACGCGCGGCGGACTTTGCCGCAAGTCCGCCGCTGATTCTGTTTGATGTGAATATTCCCGATCAGTACAAGGCTTCTCTGCCGGATTTTACCAGTAATATAGGATTGTGGCTTACCAGCGCTCAGGCTAAAAGCGGTCTGCGCCCGCCGTATCTTAATATGGTTCCAAAGGAAGTGCCTAATTCTCAGCTAAAAACCGTTTCGTCCACAGATAGCGGCGGGCGATATTTTATGACGATTCCGGAAAAAGATTTACCGGATTCGTCGTTGCTTGAATTTATTTATGCTATTTCAAACCCCGCGAAAAGTCCGGCGCTGGGACCCTTGTACGGGGCGCGGGTTAATGGAACGCAAAGCGGGCTTCCGGAGGACTGGTTCAACAGGCTCGACTCTTTCAAAATAAATGTGCGCGGCATTACGTATCAACGTTCCGGCGCGACTATTTTAAGTAATGTTATAAACCCAACTAAAGGCGAAAAAGCCGTGCTAAATTATGAGCTTAGCCGCGGTGGTCAGGTAACTGTGCAGGTATTCACGCTGGACGGCGTTTTGATACAAACCCTGTTCCGCGGCAGCCGTTCCGCCGGCGAGTATGTCGCCTCTTGGGACGGTAAAAATAAAGGCGGCAATGTGGTGGCGCGCGGTATGTATTTTGTCCGCATTGTCGCGCCGGACATCGATGAAATCCGCAAGGTAATGGTTGTAAAATAATAATTGCGCCGCCCGCGTTCAGGCGGCTGGCAGGGGTGGCGTTGCAAAAAAATCATACGTCCGTTTTCATGACTATGGGGGTGGAGCGGTCTAATTCCGCGCGAGATTCGATAGCGTCCTTGCTCACCACCTCTCCGCTGCCTACTCCGGGGCAGCAGGCGGAGGCGCTGAGCCACGTTTCTTCTGATTCGAGCATGGAATCCCAGAAAGGGTATGTTCTGCACTGGATAGGACGCGCTTCGTATATCAAACATCCGTCTTTCCAGAAAATACAGTCCAGAGAACTTTTTTCTTTTAATGAAAGCCGCGCGCCGTCGCTCCATTCAACCCATCTGCAATAAACTTGGATGAATTCGCGCAAGGGCATATCAAGAAATTCCGATATAGTCAGCGCGTCGGTTTTTGACAAAAAAACAAAGCCCGGCCCGGCGCGGCAGCAAACGGAGCAACGCCGGCAGGAAAATTTTAAGCCGTTTTCGTAAAAAGATTTATCACACATAATGAGTTAATCAAACTGACTATAATACATTTTAGCGTAGAATCCGTTTTTGGCAAGGAGTTCGTCATGTGTGCCCTGCTCGATAATATCGCCGTCATTCATTACAAGAATTAAACTGGCGTTACGAATAGTTGACAAACGGTGAGCAATAACAAAGCTGGTTCTGCCGGACATCAAATTATCCATGGCGCGTTGAATTAACACCTCGGTACGAGTATCAACATTGCTGGTGGCCTCGTCCAGAATTAAAATCGATGGATCGGCGATGATGGTGCGGGCGATAGTCAGCAACTGTTTTTGCCCCCGCGATACATTGTCAGCCTCTTCATTCAAAAGCATATTATAGCCGTCTGGAAGGCTGCGAACAAAACTATCAACTTGAGCGGCTTTCGCGGCGGCGATTACTTCATCAATGGAGGCGTCCCGTTTACCATAACGAATATTATCAGCAATAGAACCCTTAAAGAGCCATGTATCTTGAAGCACCATGCCAAACACTGAACGCAGCGAATCGCGCTTATAAGAACGAATATCAACGCCGTTAATTTTTATTTCGCCGCCGGACACATCATAAAAACGCATTAACAATTTTACCATTGTTGATTTGCCAGCACCCGTAGGCCCGACAACAGCGATTTTCTGGCCGCACGCGACATCCGCGCTAAAGTCGTGAATAACAATTTTATCTTTTGTATAACCGAACTCTACGTTTTCAAAACAAACATTAAAATCATTTTCGCCCTTAACAAGCAATTTCGCGTCAGGCGCGTCAGGAATTTCATCCTTCAATTCAAGAAATTCAAAGACCCGCTCCGCGGCGGCGGCGGTTTGCTGTAAAATATTAGTAACATTAGTAATCATTTGAAGAGGCTGGGTAAACGAGCGGACATACTGCAAAAACGCTTGAATATCGCCAATAGTTATTATTTTTTTAAGCGCAAACACACCGCCGGCTATACAAACAAGAGCGTATACAAAATTGCTTATAATAAAAGTAAGCGGAATAATAACACCGGAAAGAAAATTTGCTTTCCACGCCGATTTATAAAGCGAATTGTTAAATTCAGAAAATTTTTGAATAGAATCATGCTGTCCATTAAACGCGCATACCACATCATGCGCCGAAAACATTTCTTCAATATGCCCGTTTACAGCCCCCAGATAATCTTGCTGCTTTTTAAAATAGCCCTGTGATTTTTTTATAATAAGAGATGTAGAAAACAAAGACGCCGGAATCATAAGAAGCGCGACAATGGTCAACTGCCAGCTTATGGTAAACATCATCACAGTAATTCCGGCAAGAGACGCAATAGAAGTAATTATCTGTGAAAAACTCTGATTCATCGTTGTGCTTATAGTATCAACATCATTTGTAATACGGCTTAATGTATCTCCGTGCGCAGTTTCATCAAAATAGCTGAACGGAAGCCGGTGCATTTTTTTGAATATATCATCGCGTAGTTTGCGAGTTATGGACGCGGTAATGCTGGACATAACAAAGCCTTGAAGGTATGAAAATAAAAAAGCAACCCCGTATAAAACCGCGAGCATGGATAATGTTTTACCAATACCGGCGAAATCGATAGCGCCGCGCGCCGCGCCGCTGATAAGTGTATCGGTCGCCCTGCCCAGATATTTGGGGCCTGCTACCGTGAATACGGCCGACAACACGGCAAGCAGCGCGGCCAGTATTATTAGCGGCGCATACACGGTCATGTAACCGGCAAGTTTTCTCATGGACGAGCGTAAATTTTTAGGCTTGGCGGCCGGCCCGTTAAAAGCGCCGCGCATACCGCCCCCCATGCGCGGCGCGGATGTTCTATTTTCCCCGCTCATACCGCCATCTCCGCCAACTGGGTTTTTGCAATTTCCGCATATTCCGGGCAATCCTTCATCAATTCAGCGTGAACGCCGCGTCCAATAATTTTTCCCTTTTCCAGCACAAGAATCTCATCCGCGTTCATTCTAGAACTTATTCTCTGCGCTATCACAAGCATAGACACTGAGTCATGATTTTCCCTAAGTTTTTTGCGTACAGCGGCGTCCGTCTTAAAATCAAGCGCGGAAAAACTATCGTCAAAAATCAGCGCCTCCGGTTCTTTCGCAAGAGCCCGCGCAATAGCAAGACGCTGTTTTTGCCCGCCGGAAACATTGCCGCCGCCCTGCGTTATAGGCGAGTCAAAACCTTCGGGCTTTTCCATGATAAACTCCAGCGCCTGCGCCGTGTCAGCCGCTTTTTTTGTTTCTTCCATCGGAATATCTTCTTTTCCGTAATTGATATTAGATTTAATTGTACCGGAAAACAATTTTCCATTTTGCGGAACGTAAGAAATTTTGTTGTGCAGCGCGCGCTGTGTTATAGAACGTATATCCTTTCCGTCAACATAAATCGCCCCGCTGCTTACATCATAAAAACGCAGCGCCAGATAAGCTATGGTTGATTTCCCGGAGCCTGTCGATCCTATAACCGCCGTTGTTTTGCCGGGCGAAAGCGTAAAGTTTATATCAGACAGCATATCTTGCTCGGCGGACGGATACCGGAAACTTACATTTTTAAATTCAACAACACCTTTTTTTGTTGAATCAAAAACATCATCCGCCTGCGGAGAATCCGTAATTTTAAGGTGAACGTTAAGGATTTCAGCAATGCGATTCGCCGAAACCTGAGCGCGTGGTATCATTATGAAAATCATTGAAAGCATGACAAACGCCATTATGATTGTCGCCGTATATTGAATGAACGCAATCATATCTCCAGCCTGAATATTCGCCGCGGCAATCTGTTTTGCGCCGAACCAAACAACTATCAAAGATGTTCCGTTCATTATGAACATCAGCGCCCCCGGTAGAATCGCCAGCATCCGGTTAGTAAAAAGCACGGCCTGCGTAAGACTGGTGTTGGCCTTGTTAAAACGGTTTTCTTCGTAATCGCGTCCGTTAAACGCGCGGATTACCATCATGCCGGTAAGATTCTCGCGGGATATAAGATTCAGCTTGTCTACCAGCGATTGAAGCGAATAAAACTTCGGCATGGTGATAGAAAGAATCAAAATGATAAT
>JAIRZA010000023.1 GCA_031267475.1 Spirochaetaceae bacterium
TATCTTGAACTGCTGGAGCCGTACTGGTACCGCAGCATTGTTCAGCATGAAAAACAGAATATCCCCTCCCTGTTGTTTCTTGACGAGCTTAGCACAGTGCAGGAAAACGTGCAGGGCGCTATGCTGCAGTTGATTTTTGACAGAACGATAGGACACGGAAAGGCGCTGCCGGCTTCAACCCTTATCGTGTCGGCGGCAAACTATAAACAAAACATACCTTTTATTTTTAATATCATGGCGCCCATATTAAATAGATTTTGCATTGTGAACCTGCGCTACGAAAGCAACCGCGCCTTTCTTGATGAATTTTTGCAGGATGAAAGCCGCCGGTCAGACGATATACAGACCTACGCCGGTATAACGATAACGGATGAAACAAAAACGCGGCTGCGCGAGGGGCTAAAAACAATGTGGGCGGCGCTGTTTGAGCAATCCGTGTTTGACGAGCAAAATTCGCTCGATATTAACAATCAAATATATAACAACATATATGAGAATGATACAGGATATGTTTACAACTTTATCACTGGCAGGACAATTTATTATTTATACCGCATGACGCTTTCATTTTTAAGCAAAGGACTTTCCGCGAGCCGGCACGGACATATCATGCTGAACATGGTGTTTGGCCTCGTAGGACTTGGAACAAATTCGTTTAACGAAACACTGCAAAAATCCTATCTAAAAAAACTTGAAACATTATGGATAAAACTTTACGCGGCGCTTGAAGCAAAACAAGAAGGCGGCGCGGAACACGCGCCGGATATTGAAAAACTTAATTTTGAGGGCAAAAGCGTCTCCGCCGCGATTAACGAATGGACGCTCTACCGCGAAGCGTCAATTTTTACGGACAACACGGACAATGCCCTAGAATCTTTGATACGCCATATTTCCGGTGCATACAACACGGAAAGCGAACAAATAGAAAGATTTAAGCAGCTTGTGCCGGAAGATTCCCGCGCTCTGTTCGAATTTACCGAAGATATGCAAAAAATCGATTATCTAATATCCACACTCAGCGCTGATACGCATAGCAGCCGCGATTCTTTTTTGAAAGCTCTGTATAAAATACAAGATTCATACGCGCCCGTCCGCAAAATCGCTTTTGATAAACTTTTGAACAAATAGTTTGAGCGCCCGCCGCAATTTCCCACCTGTCCAACAGCGCTAAGCCGCTGTATAATTATCCCATGCAAAATAAAATAAATTCATCCGAATTAATACGAGCGCTGCCGCACATGAAAGCGCTGCGCGGAAAAACCATAGTGGTTAAGTACGGCGGCGGCGCGATGATAAACAGTGAACTGAAAACGGCTGTCGCCGAAGATATTGTATTCGCGGCGGCGGCGGGGGTCCGCGTTGTGCTTGTACACGGCGGCGGGCCGGAAATTGACCTGATGTTAAAAATGGCGGGCAAAGAGATCCGTTTTGTGAACGGGCTGCGCTACACAGACGCGGAAACTATGAACATCGTGCAGATGGTGCTTTGCGGCAAGATAAGCAAGGATATATGCGCCCTCATTCAACACGCCGGCGCACAGGCTTTGGGGCTTTGCGGACTGGACGGCGGACTGCTTAAAGCGGTCCGTGTAAAGGCGGCGGATATTGGTTTTGTCGGCGATATAAAACAGGTAAACGGGAAACTGCTGGAAAACGTGCTTGACAGCGGAGCGATTCCCGTTGTTTCGCCGGTCGCTATGGGGATGGACGAGGATGAGGGCGTATCGCTAAATGTGAACGCGGACACTGCCGCCGCCGAAATTGCCGCCGCCTTACACGCCGAAAAACTTGTTTTAATAACTGATGTAAGCGGAATCCTGCGCAATGTTTTGGACGCTGACAGTCTAATCAGCGTGGCAAGCAGACGGGAGCTTGACGAATTCAAGGCGGCGGGCGTGCTAAGCGGCGGCATGATACCCAAAGCCGAATGTTGCGCGCTCGCGCTCGACAATGGTGTAAAGACGGCTCATATAATAGACGGGCGAATCCCGCATTCGCTTTTACTTGAGTTGTTCACTAACGAGGGCGCCGGCACTCTAATAAAAATGAACGATATTTAGATGCTGACACGGCGTAAATTTTGTTTTGCGATTCTTATTATCCTGTACGCGGGAGTCGCCGGAGCGGGCGTTTTTGCCTCCAACGCAATGTATCAGACACCGCCGGTATTGTATGTCGGCGACAAAGGAAACCTTGTCTACCCGCTCGATGTGTTCACCCCGCTGCCGGACGGCGAGCTTGCTTTTCCGGACGGACTTCCCCGCGCGGACGACATAATCATTCATAAAATCGAGTTGGACAGACGCAACCGCCGTGTTATTATCGAATTTCAAGCGTTTAGGACGGGCGCTATCCAACTGCCGCCAATCCCATTCGGCAGCACAGAATTAAAGGGATTGCAGGTGAATATCGCCTCAATACTCGATTCCGATAAAGGCGCGATGACGCTTTCGCCAAGCGCCGGAACTCTAGCCGCGCCGGGGACATTCTGGATGATAGCCGCGTTTTCCACGCTGATTACGCTTGTGCTTGCGGCCGTCGTGCTGTTATGCGCAAAAGGCGGCGTTATATTTACCGGAGCGCGAAACATCCTGCGGACGCGCGTTTTATTATTCTGGATTAACTCCCGCCTGCGCCGCCTGGAAAAACGGCTCAAACGCGGGCGCGTTTCTGAAAAAGACGCTCTCGCTCTATTATCAAACGAGATTCGCGCCTTCCTAAGTCTTTTCTGGAGGCAGCCGTGCTACGCTTTTTGCGCCGAGGAATTCTTGTATATCGCCGCCTTTCACGCTGAAAATGATATTCCGGCGGCGTTATACGCATTTTTCAAAAAATGCGATGAAACCCGTTTTAGCTCCGCCGGAGTCTCGCAGGAAGCGGCGGCCGCCCTCTGCGCCGAAGCAAAATCTCTTTGCAAAGAGATTTTGTCAACGCAGTCCGTTCCCGCCGCCGCCGTATAGCTCTGCTATTTATTGCTAATAGCCCACTTATCGCTGTTTAACGCATAAGTCCCGCCGCGCCGTCCCGACGTGTTATAGTACCGGTAGAATGTTTCGCCAAAAGACCATTCGGTTATTCCCACATTGTTGCCTATCGTAATTGTTTTAAGCGGATTGCCCAGAAAGGCGTATGAGCCGATGTATTTTACACTTTCGGGAATCGTAACCGCGCTTAACTTGTTATTTTTGAAAGCGTAAGCGCCGATATGGTTTACACCTTGCGGTATGCTGACACTCGTCAGCTTGTTGTTGGCGAAAGCCTCGTCGCCTATATACTGCAAACCGGCCGGCAGCTTTAGGCTCGTAAGCCGGTTATTGGCAAACGCCTTCGAACCTATGCTGTTAATGCCGCCGGGCAAATCAATAAAAGCAAGACGATTGTTCGCAAAAGTCAAATCATCTATGCTTGTAATGAATTTTGATATGGAAACGCTTGTCAGCGCGTTTTCCGAAAACGCGCCCTGCCCGATTGATACAACCGACTCCGGTATAGCAACTTCGCTCAACTTATTTTGAGAAAAAGCCCAGCCTTCTATACTTACGACGCCTTTAGGGATGACGACGCTCTCAAGGTCGTTATTGCGGTACGCCGCATATCTGATATTTTTCACAGACTGCGGTATTTCTACCGATGGCAGATTATTAAACGCATAGGTATAGTCGTTTACCGCGCTAATTTTGCTTAAATCATTCTGCGCGGCGGCGAATACCAAAACGCCTAACGAAAGAAATCCCAAACTAAAAAACTTCTTCATCTTTATCTTTCTCCTCCAAAGAGACATAGAGATATTTTAGAAGAGCTTTTTCAAAACCTCCCTTTTTGAATTGCTCAAATACCCATATAAACGCCGGCGGCGGCATAGACCAGCCGCGCCGGTTCAATAACAATGACGCGGATTGTAACTCCGCGCCGCAGAATAGGCAGGCTGTTTTAAGCTGGAGCCGCGCCGGAAACTGAGGTTTCCGGGTTAGCCGAAGTTATCGAACAACCATAATGTTATTGTCAATAATTTTTGGAAGCCCCACAACGCTAAGCCTTCGTGTAACGACAGCCAGCCTGTTATGTCCGCCTCGCTCCCGTCCAGAAGGACGGGACAGTTGAATTCAAAGCCGCGTCAATCTTTTTTAATCATCGCGTCTTTATATTCTCCTAACAGATTATCGGCGCATTTTGAATGCGACTTAAATGTTTTTTTCATAAGTTGCTGTTCCAAAACTTCAGTTTTTGGAACAGCCTCAGTAGTCTTACAAAACGCGGCGCGTTTTGCTACTTTTAACTCCGGGGCGAAACTCCACCGCGTGGGATTTAGTTGGCGGAGATCGTGTTGATAGGGGGATGTTGATGGTACGAAAAATTATAACGATAGACGAGGAAAAATGCACGGGTTGCGGTTTATGCGCCGAGTCCTGCCGCGAAGAAGCTATCGGCATAGTTGGGGGCAAGGCGCGTTTGTTGCGGGAAGATTACTGCGATGGACTGGGTAATTGCCTGCCCGCTTGCCCGGAAGGGGCTGTTAAATTCGAGGAGCGTGAAGCGCTGGCTTTCGACAAGGCCGCGGTTGAAGAAAAGCCGCGTGGAACGGCATCCTGTCCCGCCGCCGGCGGGAAAACCGAAGGCAAAACCGGCGGTCTGGCGCATTGGCCGGTACAGATAAAGTTGGCGCCTGTAAGCGCGTCGTATTTTAACAACGCTGATTTGTTAATATCCGCCAGTTGCTGCGCCTACGCCTACAGTAATTTTCACCATGATTTTATGAAAGGCGGAATCGTTCTGATAGGCTGTCCAAAACTTGACGGTGTGGATTACAGCGGCAAGCTCTCGCAAATTATCGCGCAAAACGATATAAAGTCGCTTACCGCGGCAAGGATGGAGGTTCCTTGCTGCGGCGGCATAGAATACGCCGCCGCCGCCGCGTTAAAAAAATCTAATAAAACGATTCCGCTAAAGACATTCACGCTGTCTGTGCGGGGCGAACTTCTTACCGCTTTGTGTTGACTACAACCCGCAGATGGTCGATGGTGATTTCGCCGCCGTTTTGCAAAACGCGGCGCTGGTTGGCGGCCTTGTCTTCCAGCACAACTTGTCCGTTTTCTATGCGAGCTATCGCGCGGACAGGAAGGGGTTTTGGGTCGCCGCGTCTTTGTGGAAGGTATACATCGGCTTCCGGTGTTGAACCAAACACAACCGGCTTTGAGCCCAAAGAAATATCTGCGGTTTCTTTTGGTCCCCAAATGACGGTAATCCACGCTTCACGCAGGGCTTCCTCAACTAAGGAAATGGTCAGTCCTATCACAAATCCCAGCATTATCTCGCTGAGAACACCAAACATGGTTGATTCAAGGGTGACGCATATCACCCCGCCGATGACGCCGCCGGCAAAACCCGCAAGCATTGCGCGTTTTGCCGGATAGTTCGATACATAGAACGAAACGCCCCAGCCAAGTCCCCAGCCAAAAATCCCCCAGCAAATAACACGGGATATAACTTGCGCGGCGGGCGAGATGTGTTGGGTGTAGTTGTAAATAAACTGCGCCAGCGCTCCGCTTGCGGCGCCCGCGATGATTCCTCTGAGCGCGCTTTTTATTACCGCGCCTATAACGAATTTCTTTTTAAGGTAGAGGGTTTGCGCCGCGATGAGCGCGACTGAAATGCCGAGTCCTATCATTCCCGCCCACAAGCCTATGTTTATGACAAGTCCCCAAAAATCGCGGGGGATTCCGGCTCTCAAGGGATGCGATGCTTCTGTGCCGGCGAACGCCCCCGCGCCGGCGACAATGGCAAAAATCAAGGTGCGTTTGGTGATGCGCGGCATTGAGGAAATAGCGCCGGCAATGGGGTTTGCGCCGGTCGCGTCTTGTGTCGTCCGCCCCGCAGTCAGCGGTACCACCGCGTCAAGTACGTCAAGCGTCCCGGAGCACAGGGGGGCGCCTATTCCCGCAGTGTTTTGCAACTGCCGCGCAAGGTCTGTTTTTAGCCGCCGCCGCGCCTCCGTTGTTTGCGCCGCCTTTATCCGGCGGTAAAATCCCGCCTCGATGCAGCGTCCAAAGGCGCGGCGTTCTTCCTGCGGTACAATTTGCGCGTAATCTTTTATAAGCGGTCTAAGCCGCGCCGGGTCGTCGAGTATCGCTTCGCCCTGTTCAGCGATGATGCGTTTGATGGCGTTTACCATGTTGACATTCATTTTATCCTCCTGAAATATTTTTCCACGCAATTAATTCTTTTGTTTTAATCCACAACGCCCCAGACCTTTACGGTTTTATCCCCCGAAGCGGAGACTATGCGCCGACTGTCAGGACTGTACGACGCAGACCATACACCACCGTCGTGCCCGGTGAGGGTGCGGATTAATTCCCCGCTCCCCGCGTCCCATATCTTCACGGTCTCATCATCCGAAGCGGAGACTATGCGCCGACCGTCAGGACTGTACGACGCAGAATTAACCCAATCGTCGCGCCCGGAGATGGTGCGGATTAATTCCCCGCTCCCCGCGTCCCATATCTTCACGGTCTCATCCACCGAAGTGGAGACTATGCGCCGTCCGTCAGGACTGTACGACGCAGACCATACAGCGCCGTCATGTCCGGTGAGGGTGCGGATTAATTCCCCGCTCCCCGCGTCCCATATCTTCACGGTCTCATCCCACGGAGCGAAGACTATGCGCCGACCGTCAGGACTGTACGACGCAGAATTAACCCAGTCGTCGTGCCCGGCGAGGGTGCGGATTAATTCCCCGCTCCCCGCGTCCCATATCTTCACTGTACCATTCCACGAAGCGGAGACTATGCGCCGACCGTCAGGACTGTACGACGCTGAATTAACCACGCTGTCGTGCCCGACGAGGGTGCGGATTAATTCCCCGCTCCCCGCGTCCCATATCTTCACTGTACCATCCCGCGAAGCGGAGACTATGCGCCGACCGTTTGGACTGTACGACGCAGAATTAACCCCGCCGTCATGCCCGGCGAGGGTTAGCAGTAGCTGGAACGGAGTGTTTTTGTTTTCTTTGTGGTAAATTATCGCCACGCTCGATGCTATCACAATGCTCACCGCTGCCACCACAAAAGGCAACACTTTGCTTTTTTTCCGTGACGGCTGCTGTGGCGCTTGTTGTTCCAGAACCCGTGTTGACAGCGCCGGCTGCTGTGGTGGTGGTTGCGAAGGCGGCGGTGGTTTCGGCGGTTGCTCTGGCGGCGGCAGAACAACCGCCGGGCTCTCTTTCCGCTGAATTGCAGCGCCGCAAAACGGGCATAAAGCCCATTCTTCCCGCAGCTCTTCGCCGCATTTTACGCACACCTTCTTTTGCGGCGCTGGCGCAAACATCGCCGCCTCCAGAATGTCCAGCGCCTCGTTGCACAATCCAATATCCAGTCCGTACTCGTCATGAACTTTTTGCACAATAAGCGCTTTTCGCTCAGTCCGCTCCGATGCGTCAGCCGCTGTTTTAAGCGCGGTATACGCGCCCGCTTCTATGCACCGTCCAAAGGCGATGCGCAGTGATTTTGGCTCGTCCTTGGCAAGGTCGCTGAAAAATGCCTTCAGCCGCGCCGGGTCGATTAGGACTG
>JAIRZA010000101.1 GCA_031267475.1 Spirochaetaceae bacterium
GGGAGACAAGCAAAGCCTGTCCAGCAACCTATGAAAACCGCAGTTTTGTCGTCATCATGACGCGCCCATAGGGCGAAAAACTGCAAGAGCCTGTTACAAAATAACCGATTTTGGAACAGGCTCAACAAACAGACGCGGATATTTTACGGCTTGGTCAGCGATAGAAGCATCTCTAGCGCTTCTTCATTTTTCGGATCAAGTTGCAATGCCCGCGCAAAATCCATTTTGGCTTGGTTTAAATCGCCTTTGCCGGCATACGCGCGGCCGCGGTTGTAATGCGCGTTCGCGTCAATAGGGTAAAGGTCTATTACAGCAGTGAAGTCAACGATAGCGCTGTCGTAGTCCTCTTTGAGGGCATACGCGCGGGCGCGGTTGTAATAAGCGAGCGTGTCATACGGGGCAAGTTTTATAGCTTGGCTGTAGTCGGCTATAGCGCGGTCGAAGTCGTCTTTGCGGTAATAAGCATTGCCGCGGTTGGCATAGGAGAACGCGTCATTGGGATCAAGTTTTATAGCTTGGTTAAAGTCAGCGATAGCGCGATTGAAGCCGCCTTTGTGGTCATAAGCAATGCCGCGGTTGGCATAGGTGTTTGCGTCATGCGGGTCAAGTTTCACAGCCCGGTTAAAGTCAGCGATAGCGCGATTTAAGTCGCCTTTGTGGTCATAAGTAATGCCGCGTAGGATATAGATGTTTGCGTCATGCGGGCTAAGTTTTATAGCTTGGTTTAAATTAGCTATAGCGCTGTCGTAATCGCCTGTGCGGGCGGAAATAAAGCTGCGGTCGATATAGGCGTTTATGTCATTCGGGTTAGGTTTTTCAAGTGAAATCGCATTCCCGCCGCCGGCGGCGGCGCAGGAAACCAAAGCCGCCGCGAATAGCGGCGCGGATAAGGCTTTTGCCAAATTCATAAAAAGTGTTCTGTATGCAGTCATTTTCAACTCCTGATTTGTATGCGGTTTTGAGCTGTTTTCCACATTCGGCTTGCGCGGACAAATGTCCACGACAAGCAGCCGGTTGCCGGACAAAGATATTATTTTACCACAGATAAGGCGTTGCGCAAGTTTTTTTTACATTTTTCCACTTTTTTCACAAGCAGGCGCGGATATTTTACTACTTGCTCAGTAATAGAAGCGCTCCCAGCGCGACTTCATTTTCCGGTTCAATCTGTAAAACCCGTTCAAAATCCGCTCGTGCGCTGCTGTTGTCGCCTTTGCGGATATACGCAAAGGCGCGGTTGTAATATGCTTTCGCGTCATTCGGCTCGAGCTTTATGGCTTGGCTAAAATCCGCGATAACTTGGTCGCGGTCGTAGTCGCTTTTATATTCATAGGCGAGACCGCGATTGTTATAGGCGACAGCAAGATTCGGGCTAAGACTTATGGCGCGGTTAAAATCCGCGATAGCGCGGTCGTGTTCAAAGCCGCTTTTATATTCATAAGCAAGACCGCGGTTGTTATACGCGCTCGCATAATCCGGGTCAAGTTTTATGGCTTGGTTGTACTCGAAAATAGCGCGGTCGTAGCTGCCTTTATCAGCGTAGGCAAGCCCCCGGTTGTTATAGGCGGGCGCAAGATTTGGGTTGAGCTTTATGGCTTGGTCGTATTCGAAAATAGCAATGTCGTAGCTGCCTTTATCAGCATAGGCGGCTCCCCGGTTGTTATAGACTACCGCGTCATTCGGTTTGAGCTTTAGAGCTTGGTTGTATTCTAAAATAGCGCCGTCGAAGTCGCCTTTGCCCGCATAGGCAAGCCCCCGGTTGTTATAGACTACCGCATCATCCGGGTTGAGCTTTAGAGCTTGGTTAAAATCCGAGATAGCGCTGTCGAAGTCGCCTTTACCGTTATAGGCAAGCCCCCGGTTGTTATACACGTTGGCGTGATTCGAGTTGAGCCTTATGGCTTGGTTGTAATCGGCGATAGCGCTGTCGTAATCGCCTTTTTTTCCATACGCAAGACCGCGCTCGTTGTACACGTCCGCGTAATCAGGGGCGAGCTTGACAGCCTCTGTAAAATCTCCTATCGCCCAATCATATTTTCCGTGGGACACGAGCTTTATTCCACGCTCAATGTATGCCGCGGCAGTCTTGGAAAGACGTGGTTTTGCGCTTACATATTTTACGTTTTGAATAACAGGTCCTTCTTTTGAAATCCTGTTTGAGTTTCCGCCGGCGCTGGCGCAAAAAACTGTAATCGTTCCAAGCAGCAGCGCGAACAGCTTTTTTGCTGAATTCATAAAAAATGTTTTGTATGCGGCCATTTTCAACTCCCGATTGGTGGTATCAGCGTTTTTCCGGCGTAATTTTCATTTGGCGGCTATATACTTTAGGAAGTTGCGCAGCAGGTAGGTAAGCAGCACTGTGCCAAGTATCATCACGACAGAAAGCGCGTTTATGACAGGCGACACGCCAAAACGTATCGCGGAATAAATATACAGCGGCAGAGTTGACGAGCCCGGCCCCGCCACGAAGTATGTAATGACAAAATCTTCCAGAGAAATAGTTATCGCCGTTAAAAAGCCCGATACTATACCAGGCATACAAATAGGAATTGTTACCTTTAGCAGAGTCTGCCGCTCGCTTGCTCCCAGGTCCGCGGCGGCTTCGATAATCGAAAAATCAAATTCATCCAGACGCGCCATGACCATTAGAAAGACAAATGGCAGATTGAATGTTGTGTGGGCGATGAATATAGTAAGAAGCCCCAGCTTCATCCCAACTCCAGAGAAAAAGACGGACAGCGAAACGCCGATTATGATTTCCGGCAGCACCATAGGCAGGAACGAGACTATCTGTGTGTAGGAGCGCAGACGAAAGCGATACCAGTTGACGCCGATAGCCCCCAATGTCCCAAGCACTGTGGCGGTGGCCGCGGAGCTTGACGCTATGAGCATACTGTTCCAGAAAGCGCGCCAAAGGTTGCGGGAATTGACGAATAATTGTTCGTACCAGATGAAAGAAAAACCCGTCCAGTTCATGCCTTTTGACGAATTAAAAGAATAAAGCACAAGAACAAAAAGCGGAAGAAACAAAAATATCAGAGTGCAGATAAAAATAGTTTCAGCAAATGAAAAAGGCTTGCGGACAGCGCGGCGCGCGTGGCGGTTGGCTTCGCCGCGTGGTTTGTTGCCGCGCAGCTTAGTTATGCCTACATTAATTATGCTGGTCAATTTTTGCCTCCCTTGGCCGTCTTGCCAAGCCGTTTTTCGTCTCTTTGTTGCAGCCCAAGCATACACATCACCCCTATCGTGGTTACAACAGTAAGCGCCATTGATATAGCGGAGGCGAGCGGCCAGTTGCGCGATTTGGTAAGCTGGTCGGCTACAACATTGCCCAGCATATACGAATCTTTTCCGCCGACAAGCAAGGGCACAGCGTAAGCGCCGAATATTGGGATGAATGTAAACAGGAAAGCCGTGTAAATCCCGCTGCGTATGTTGGGCAGCAGCACTTTGAAGATTGCCTGCGTTGCGCCCGCGCCAAGATCACGCGCCGCCTCTAACAATGAGAAGTCGAATTTGTCGATAGACGAAAACAAGGGGAGTATAGCGTATGGCAAATACATATACACCAATACCAAAATAACGGCGTTCTGATTGTATAAAAAGTGAATATGCTCTTTTATCAAGCGGCTTTGCATTAAAAATTCGTTCAAAAAGCCCTGATTCCCAAGAATATTCATCCATGCGTAGACGCGAATAAGGAAATTCGTCCAAAACGGTATGATGATCAGCATTAAAAGCAAGGTTTGGTGTTTGCTGCGAACCATAAAATAGCCGCAAGGCATCGCTATCAGTATGGTTATCGCGGTCGCGGCAAGCGAAATGCACAATGTTTTAAGCGCGATAAGCGCGATGTTTGGATTTTTTAGCGCTATATAAGCGTCAATACTGAATTCGGGCGTTACGCCGCCGTACAAACCTTTTTTTAGAAAGCTGTACAAAATGATTATCAGCAGCGGAGCAAGAAAAAATACGGTAGCCCAAGCCGTCATTGGGGCGGAGTACAACAAACCCATATTCCGTTTTAGAAGCGTCCTGCGGGATGTCGCGCCGTTTTGCGGCTTTGTTTCGGCGGCGGCGCTCACGCGCCCTCCTTAATGCAGACTATGTAACCGTCATTCGCGCTCCACGACAGGTATACCTCGTCGCGCCAAACGATGTCCGGCCCCTCGTCGGAGTATCGCGCGTGCTGTTTTATTACCCGAATGACCAGCGGAGATCCGGCGCAAACGCCGTTTGCGTCAGCGCCGTTTGCGGCGGCGGCATTCACGGCCTTCACATAATATTTTGTCTGAAACCCGGAGTATATCGGCTCGTCAACAACACCCTGAAGCATATTTATATCATCACGCTTTGTTACCGGCTTTTCTGTGGAAATGACGATTTTTTCGGGACGTACAGTGAAGCTCACCTCTTGACCGGCCTTTACCTCGTCAACGGTGGTAACCTTCACTTTGCCAAGTCCGGCAATATCCAGTTCAGCCATATATTCAGTCTGCGGCAAGTCGATTTTTTCAACTTTAACGACCCTGCCGTCAAAAAGGTTTGTCTCGCCTATGAAGCGGGCTACGAATCCGGTCGCGGGACTCTCGTAAATCTCGTGCGGAGTGCCCACTTGCAGGACATTTCCTTGGTCAAGCACGGCGATACGGTCGGATACCGAGAGCGCCTCCTGCTGGTCATGCGTAACATAGATGAAAGTAATGCCTATCTTGTCGTGAATCTGGTCAAGTTCGATGAGCATATGCTGCCGGAGCTTTGCGTCCAGCGCGGAAAGCGGCTCATCGAGCAAGAGTACGTGCGGCTCTCTTATAAGAGCGCGGGCTATCGCCACACGTTGTTTTTGACCGCCAGAAAGCTGATTTGGCTTTCTTTGCGCGTGTCCTTCAAGCTGTACCAGCTTTAGATAGTCGTGAACCTTTGAATCTACTTCGCCGCGGCGCGCGTGTTTTATGCGCAAAGGAAAAGCAACGTTTTCGAACACGGTAAGGTGAGGGAACAGCGCGTAATTCTGGAAAATCGTGTTTACCTGTCTGCGGTTAGGCGGAACGGGTAATACATTAACACCGTCGAACTGCAATGTTCCTTCGTCCGGACTCTCGAAGCCCGCGATAATGCGCAACAGCGTCGTTTTTCCGCAACCGGAAGGTCCAAGCAGCGAAAAAAACTCACCTTTTTTAATGTCAAGGCTGACATTTTTTAGTACGTCAAAATCCCCAAAGGACTTGTAAATGCCTTCGATTGTAATATCGCTGCCTTTCAAACCTTTCCGTACCCCCTGTTTGCTTAGGAATCTGAATCATAATGTAGATTATTACGCGGCTTGTCAATCCTTGTGTTACGTCAAAAAAACTAGTTGAAAAGCGGCTGAATACTAAAAGCAAAAACCCATGGAAGCGCTGAATTCGAGTGTATGCCGAATTTTGGCGAAAGCGTGGAGCTTCGGCGCGCTAAAGCCGGCCCCGCGGGTCAACAGCAATTCCGAATTAGAAACTGAGGTTGGCGGTTAAAATGAGAATTGCCCGGAATTTATGCCGGCGGTTGACTGAAATACTGGTTTTAAGTATATTAAAGGCAATTATTAAGAAACCTGTAAACAGGCAAAGGAAGGAGTATCATGCGTAAATCAGCGTATTTAGATGTTGCGGCGGCTTCGGCATGGGAAGGCGATAGAAACGCGCCGGCGGTCGAAGGTGAAAATGAATTGGGGGGGGGGGGGGGCGATAAACCGCAATATTCTTGGTATCTAAATAACCCTTCCATTACCGGCGTCGGGAAAGCGATTTCCTATATCAAAGCGGTTTCCAGCCAGCAATTCCAAATTAGAAAAAATGCTGAAAATTAAGACATTAAGAGTAAGAAAACTTGGATTAGTAAAGAACTTTTTAAGCTATTTCGATGGGCAGACTTGGCTGACGAGAGGCTGACAATTTCCTTACTAGAAGGCGGGATGCCTTTTTATGGCTTACGTTCTGAAATGAGCCGGTATCTGTACCAGAATTTAACTGATTTTTGCTCTCCATTGCGGGAGAGGTCTCTGATAGTTTTTGGATTCGGAATTGTTATGCGTAAAGTTATGGTACTAGAATGATTTTCTTATTTCAACTATAATTGAGTCATATTTCTAAAATAATGATTTTGTGAGGTTATTTATGGTATCTGTACCACAACTGTCAGTTGTTGAATATAGAAAAGGTATGTATTTGCTCGTCGAGGGGAAAAATAGCAATGGTATTTTTTTCATCGTGCGGGACGGACGTGTAGAGCTGTCCAAGCAAATGCAGTTTACCGAAGAAAAAGATATATCAATTATGGCGCCGGGCGATTTTGTAGGAATTGTACCGGCGATGGCTGGACGCAGCCAGTTTGAATCGGCTCAAGCTATTGTGGATACAACGCTTGTAGCCGTTCACCGTTCTCAGTTCGAAGGCTTGATACAAAGTAACCCACAGATAGCGATTAAAATAATACAGCAATTTTCGCGGCGCATCCGCTTCCTTAACGACGCTTTAGCGCGTTACACCTCTAGCACCGGCAAGAAAAGAAGCGATGACGCAGCCACACTTTTTCAGTTGGGCGTATATTACCAAAAATTAGGAAAGAATCAGCGTTGCCATTATATATTTAAGCGCTATGCAGAATGTTATCCTGATGGACCATATGCGGAAAAAGCGATTTCGTTGGAAAAAAATTATAGGTCTCATTGCGCTCTTAACTATGAAGTTACGGACAATCCGTTCAAGCGTAATTACAAAGAAGGCGGTTTGATTTTTGCCGAGGGCGAACAGGGGCACGAGCTTTACATCATCAAAAAAGGCACGGTAAAAATTGCAAGAATTCTTGATGGAAACGAAGTAATACTGTCTATACTTAAAGAGGGTGATATTTTCGGAGAAATGGCGGTTATAGATGACAAACCTCGCTCCGCTATAGCGGTGGCGTTGGAAGATGTAACGGTGATGGCGGTGCTGAAAGAAAATTTCGCGTCAATATCAGAAACGCAGCCTCAGATAATATTCAACATAACGCGAATGTTGTCTGAACGCATCTGGTTCAGCTATAAACAGTTGTCCAACGCCACGATAAAAGACCCTATCGGCCGTATATACAATTACTTGGCTATTACGCTTGAAAAAAGCAATATAGAGCAAAGAGCGGGCATGACATACACTTTTGATTTCAATGCTAAAGAATTAATGAAAATGGTATTTATACCGGAAAATAAGTGTAAAGATGTGTTTGCGGATATTTTTAGAAGGAATAAGCTGATTACTGAATTAAACGGAAAGCTTTTCGTAAATGATGTTGATGAAATATACAAACTTGGAGTTTTTTATAAAAACAAACAAGACAGGGAGTCTTCCGGTACTACCGGCTTAAAGTAGCATTTG
>JAIRZA010000154.1 GCA_031267475.1 Spirochaetaceae bacterium
TTTAACAGGAAGGCTGTATTAAAAACTTTTGTATACGGCGCAATATCATTTGCGTATACTTTATATCCGCTTTTCGCGTAGGCCTGGCTGACTCTTGTCGATCCGGAAAATCCGTCAAACACGGCGGCGTTTTTTGAATCGCATGAAATCTTTTTTGACAGATTTAGTATGTATGGCAGTAATTTAAGTTTAGAGCCGGTATATTTTATCGTCTGCGTTTCCGGTGCATTTGAAATTAAATCATCAAATAATATTTGTCCCATGGCAATCACCCGTTGGACTTGTTCGATAATCCGGCTGATTTTCATGAACAATCCGTTTTTAATTTGAGATTCAATCTTTTGTATCATATCATTAACAACATGGGAAATTCAAGAAAACAATTTGTTTTATCATAAACTATGCGCGGAGGCTTTCCGCCAAAAACGCGCCCGTAATCTTAGCACGCAGACGGCTCAAAAAAGCAACCGGCGGCGCCTCGGCAATGCAGCGGCATTGCCGAGGCAAGTTCTTGACGAGGCGGAATAAAAAAGCTAAGGTATATCATCCCCTTATCCGCGGGGCCCTAAACAGGCGGGGCGGATCATCTTAGTCCACAAGGAGGACGTATGAGAAAATATGAGTTGATGGTCATTTTTCCAATGGAGGAAGACCAGCACAAGGAAGGCCGGGAGCGTTTGCTCGCCGATCTGGAGTCCGGCGGCGCCGAAATCGAGAAAGTCGACGAGATAGGCGAGCGCGATTTGGCTTATGAAATTGATAAAAGAACACGAGGGCGCTACGCTCTATTTACGCTGAAAATCTCTCCAGCGGTTATCGTTAATTTTGACCGTGTTTTTAAACTAAACAACAATCTTGTCAGGTATCTTTTTGTCAGAATAGAAGAGTAAGGAGCATTTATGATGGACTTGAATCATGTGTCCCTAATAGGCAGGTTGACGCGAGACGCCGAATATAAAGTGCTGCCAAGCGGTCAGGCCGTGTGTAATTTTTCTATCGCGGTGAACCGGCGGCGTAAAAACGGCGATTCTTGGGAAGACGAGGCGAATTATTTCGACATTGTTTTATGGGGCAAACAGGCGGATTCGTTGAACCGCTACCTTATTAAAGGCAAGCAAATCGGCGTAGACGGAGAGCTTAGGCAGGATAGGTGGCAGCAAGACGGTCAAAATCGTTCAAAAGTGGTAATTTCAGCGATAAATGTGCAACTTTTGGGCGGCGGGCCGGGTCAAGGCGGAGCGGGCGCTTCGGGAGGCGGCTCTTATTCCGGTATGCAGGGCGGCTCTTATCCGCAATCCGGCGGCGGACATTCATACGGCGAAACCAGCGATATGGACGGCGGGGCGAGAAACACCCCTTCCGATCATCAATTTACGGATGACATTCCGTTTTAATATGCGTTGTAAACTTACAAAAGGATAAATTAAATGGCAGAAAATAGATTTATGAACAGGGATGGCGAGCGCCATACAAGAACCGACCGCGGGCAGGACGTCGAAGGTCGGGACGGCGACGATCGAGGAAGAGGGCGTGGAGGAAAGGTTTTTTTCAAGAAAAAAGTCTGCAAATTCTGTACGCAAAAGCTCAAAATTGATTATAAGGATACGGACGCGCTGCGCCGTTTTATTACGGAACGCGGCAAGATATTGCCGCGCCGCATTACAGGAACCTGCGCGAAGCACCAGCGGGCATTGGCGGAAGCGATTAAACGGGCGCGTATCATCGCGTTGTTGCCGTTTGTCGCAAACTAGCGTCCGCTTGAGCACTTAGGAGTCCAATATGAACATGAAAGTTATTTTGAACAAAGATATTTCTACACTTGGCGAGGAAGGCGATGTAAAAGAAGTCGCTAAAGGCTACGCCAGAAACTTTTTATTTCCGCGCGGAATCGCCTTGCCGTATACGGCAGGGACATTAAAACTGTTCGAGGCGCGAAAAGAAGAGATAGCGGAGCGCAAGAAGCTAAAAAGGCAGGATGCCGCAAGCATTAAGGAACGGCTGGAGGCGCTGGAATTGTTGATAACAATGCCGGCGGGCGCTAACGGAAAACTTTACGGAGCGGTTACCAGCCATTCAATAATGGAAGAGCTGGCGAAGCTGGATATTCAGATTGAGCGCAAGCGTATAGAAATACCAGGAAACACCATTAAGAGCACCGGCAAGTATAAGTTTTCCGTTAAATTATACGGAAACACCACCGCCGAGATGCTTATCGGCATAAGCGCGCAAGAAGTAAAAGCGGCCGCGAAAGAAGCCGCCTCCAACAGGGACAGGCGTAAACGCCCGCACGAAACGCGGACGGACAACGCCGCGTCTTCCGGCGTTGCGGCGGCGGCGGACGCGCCTGTTGTTGACGCGCCGGATACCGCGGCGGCCGTCGCTGAAGCCAACGCCGCATCAGAGTAAACGCGCTATATGCCCAAAAGCACGGTTGCGTCCGCGCTGAAAGATAAGATACCTCCTCATAATGATGATGCTGAACGCGCGGCGTTAGGCGCGATGTTGTTGGACGCGGAGGCTGTGCCCGCCGCTCAACAATATCTGCGCCCGGAGGATTTTTATTCAAGCGCCAACAGCCGGATATACAAGGCTATTCGCGCTTTGTACGACGACGGCGGCAAGAAAGCGGACATAATTACCGTCCGGGACGCTCTACAGCAGGCGGGGGATCTTGAATCCGCCGGCGGTGAAGCCTATGTCGCCTCTTTGACCAATGTTGTGCCGACCAGCGCCAACATAGAATATTACGCTCAAATTGTGCAGGACTGCGCCTTGCGCCGCGCCCTCATTCAAGCAGCCGCAAAAATCAGCGCCTATTCCTACGATATTTCGGAGGACGCGAGCCTTCTTTTGGAAAAGGCGCAGCAGCTTGTCTTTGATCTAACAGACCGGAAACGGGTTTTGAGCTTCCGCAGTGTGCATGAAACGGTTCCCGAAGCCATAGACCGCATTGAAAAACTGTATCACTCCAAGGATGCGTTTACCGGCGTGCCTTCCGGCTTTGAGGAGCTTGACAGGATGACTTCGGGTTTCCAAAACGCGGAAATGATAGTGATAGGGGCGCGGCCTTCCATCGGGAAAACAGCTTTCGCGCTGAATATGGCCGCCAATATAGCGGTAAAAGACAGGCGGCCCGCCGCGTTTTTTACACTTGAGATGACGGATGTCGCGCTTGCGACACGGCTTATCTCCGCCGAAGCGCACGTTGATTCAAATTCACTCAAAACCGGTTTTGTTAAAGCGTCTGATTTTGAAAGGATTTTGGAGGCGGCGGGGCGTATATACGACGCGCCTTTGTATACGGTGGATATGCCGAACATGAAGCTGCTCGACCTTAGAACGCAGGCTCGCAGGCTGCGCTCCATGAAACAGGTTGAAATAATCTTTATTGACTATCTTGGGCTAATCAGCACGGAGGATACGAATACGCCGCGCTTTGAACAGGTCGCCGAGATTTCGCGTTCATTGAAGGGATTGGCGCGGGAACTCAATATACCCATAGTCGCTCTTTCGCAGATAGGCCGCCCGGCGGAGGGCGCGCGCCCGAACCTCGCCTCGCTTAGGGATTCGGGCGCTGTTGAGCAGGACGCCGATATGGTGATGTTTCTGCACCGCGAGCGCAAGCAGGAGACAAGGCCGGGCGAACCCGCGCCCGAAGCGATTGAAACAGAGTTAATCATCGCAAAACAGCGCAATGGCCCGGTGGGAACGGTTAATCTGGGATTTCGTCCTAAATACACCGAATTTGTCGGGATGACTAAGTAGCCGTCCGCCTAAAAAACGCGCCGCGTATTCGTCCATAAGCCGCCGCCGCCCCCGTTAAAATCCATATCCTTTGCGGAATGCCGCCCCGCCTGTGCAAGGCGCGGTCATTCTACGGTAACGCTTTTTGCAAGATTGCGCGGTTTATCCGGATCGTTCCCGCGCTGGACTGCGCAGTAGTATGAAAACAGCTGCGCCGGTATCACCGAAAGCAGCGGCGAAAAACAATCTTCCGTTTTGGGCAGCGTGAAGATTTCGTCCGTTATCGTGTTGAATGAATCTACGCGGTCACACGTTATCACAAGAGAAGACGCGCCCCGCGAACTTACCTCGCGTATGTTGGAAATCATCTTTTCGAACAACTCCTTTTGTGTCGCAAACGCTATTACAAGTGTGCCGTCGTCAATAAGCGCGATAGGTCCGTGTTTCAATTCGCCCGCGGCAAAGGCTTCGGAGTGTGTGTAGCTTATCTCTTTTAATTTTAGGGCGCTTTCCATGCTTACCGGATAATCAAACTGCCTGCCCATGAAAAACATTTTTGTTTTGTTGTATTGCCGCGCCGCAAAGCGCTGGATTATTTCTTTTTTATCTAATATCCGCCGCGCCTGCGCCGGAATTGCGGAAAGCGCCGTGATGTATTTTTTGTAGGGTTCGTCTGCAATATGCCCGCGAAAACGTCCCAGTTCAAGCGCTAAAAGATATACACACATCATCTGGGACGTAAACGCCTTTGTAGAGGCGACGGCGATCTCCGGACCGGCGTAGGTGTAAACAACAACATCGGCTTCGCGTGATAAAGTTGAGCCGGGCGCGTTTGTTACGGCGATGACGCGCGCGCCGTTTTGTTTCATAAGCCGCGCCGCCGCGAGTGTGTCCGCCGTCTCGCCGGATTGACTTATCACGATAAATATATCGCGTTTATCGAATATCGGGTTGCGGTAGCGGTATTCAGACGCGAGATCGACTGCCACAGGAATACGGGCAAAATGTTCGAAGGCGTATTTGCCGATTACAGCCGCGTTATACGCCGTGCCGCACGCGGCAATCACTATGCGCCTTGCCGCCGCCCAGCTTTCATCTAATTTTATTTCGTCAAAATCGACTACGGGATTATTAAGCGCGCTCTTTTTTAAGCGCGGAAGCAGAGCGTTTTCCATCGCTTTCGGCTGCTCAAAGATTTCTTTTAGCATAAAATGCGGAAAGTTGTTTTTTTCGGCGCTGCCGGCGTCCCAATCAATACGCGCCGTTTCACGCAGAATAACCTCGCCGTCATTGCCGCGCAACTCTATGTGATCCTCGTACAGAACGGCGATTTCTCCGTTATTCAAAAAATATACATCCCGCGTGTATTCAAGAAGCGCCGGAACATCGGAGGCGATGAAAGAGCCTGCCGCGCCGCAGCCGGCTATCAGCGGACTGTCTTTGCGTACAGCTATTATTCTATCAGGATAATCAGAGCAGACGACCGCAAGCGCGTAAGAGCCGTTCAGCAATTTTAGTGTCTCCATAACGGCTTGCAGCAGAGCGCCCTCTCCGCTCCGGTAAAAATAATTTATTATGTGAACAATTACTTCCGTGTCGGTATCGCTTTGAAAAACAACACCGCGGCTCTGCAACGATTGTTTAAGTTTTACATAGTTTTCGATTATGCCGTTATGCACGATTGCGATGTTGCCGCCGGAATCCGTGTGCGGATGTGAATTTGCGTCCGAAGGTTCGCCGTGTGTAGCCCAGCGTGTATGTCCTATGCCGGATTGTCCGTTCAAAGGGTTTTCCAGCAGAGTTTCTTCTAACGAGTTTATCCGCCCTTTCATTTTGCGGACAAAAATTTTTCCGTTACGCATCACCGCGATTCCGGCTGAATCGTAACCCCTGTATTCAAGTTTTTTCAGTGTCTGTATCAAAATCGGCGACGCTTCTTCATTTCCAATATATCCGGTGATTCCGCACATAATTTACTCCCGCAGAAAAGTTTTATAGTCAACGTAATTTTTTTTAAGCAGCGCGGGCGGATCGAGGCCGTAGGGACAATGTTCTTTGCAATGCCCGCAGTTTATGCAGTTATTAATTTTTTCCATCTCCCGCCGCCACTGTTCCGTAAGCCATTGCTCCGGAGGCATACGCCGCAAAAGCAGCGACATACGCGCGCAGTTAAATATCTTTATTCCGGCGGGGCAAGGAAGGCAGTATCCGCAGCTTCGGCAAAAATCCCCTTGAAGCTCGGCGCGCTCCCGCTCAATCCACGCCGATTGAGCGGCGTCCGGCGCGTTTTCATTTTTTATCGCGGATTTCAGCTTTTCAAGCTCGTCCATAGTTTGAATACCCCAGACCGGCGCGACTCCGCTTTGCGTATTCATAAACGCGACGGCGGCTTCGATATTGTTCAAAAGACCGCCGCAAAGCGCTTTCATGGCGATGAAACCTATATTCGTCTCTTCGCAGAATTTTACAAGCTCAATTTCCTTTTCGTTTGAAATGTAGCTAAACGGAAATTGTAGTGTGTCGTACAAACCGCTTTGCGCCGCTTCAAACGCCGCGCCTATTCTGTGGTTTGTGATTCCAATGAAGCGTATCTTTCCCGCATTCTTCGCTTCTAGCGCCGCCTCGTAAAGGCCGCTGCCGTCGTCCGGTTTAGGGATGCGCTCAGGGTTGTGGAATTGATACACATCGATATAATCTGTTTTCAAAAACCGCAGGCTTGTTTCCAAATGCGCGTTCAATTCGCCGCCGTCCGCCGCTGTTGTTTTTGTCGCAAGGATAATTTGCTTGCGCTCGCCTCCCAGCGCGCGTCCGATTTTTTCTTCGCTGTCTGTATACATACGCGCCGTGTCAAAGTAATTTATACCCGCGTCAAAAGCGCCGCGCAGTATCAGAGCGGCCTCGCTGATTGAGCGTCTTTGAATAGGCAGCGCCCCGAATCCGTTTTTATTTATAGTAAGTCCTGTACGTCCTAATTTTATCGTCATTTACAGCCTCATTCATTCGCAAGCGGATTTAATATTCAAGCCATACGGCGGGGCGGCTCATTCAACAAGATTGAACAGTACCGGTTCTTCGTAAAAATCTTGTACGCCCCTGACACCCAGCCGGACGCGGCGCAAAGAGAAAGACGGGGCGGCTTTTTTAAGCGCGTCGTCAGATTCATTGTCCGGCGCGGCTTCCGCGCTGTCCAGCTTCGGATAGTCCACACGGTATACGGAGCGCCCGTTTCGCTCAGCAGTATCGCCGTTTACGCTGCCGTTCACGGCGCCGTTTCCGGCGCGAGCCGCCCCCAATATCTCCATTTCCGCGCTTTCAGTAAATAATTCCAAGTATTCCTGCCCTTCCAGCATGAAAAAAGCGTAGCGGCCTTTTTGTATAATTCCTGAAACATCAATTTTGTATTCCCCGTCCGGAGAAAAGGCTATATCACCACGCGGGCTGTTATACATCGCGTCTATATAAGCCTTTGCAAGCGAATTCGCCGCGATGTCCGCCTTTTTTATGGAGGCCGATTTACGGTAGCTGCCGTCCCACGGGGCGCTGAGCAATATCCTCATGCGGACATCTTCAAACACTTTTACGCGGATGCTGTCGATAGATTCCAATTCAATGTCCATAATGCGGCGCAGGGTCGCCACAGAAATATTCTGGCTGGAAACATATAATCCGTATCTTGTTGATGTTGATGAAATCCATGTATATACTTGTTGAGCGCTTTTATCGTAAAAAATTATTTCACGTCCGGCTGTATCGAAATAAATATATTGATCGTTGTCTATCGACATATCCGGCGCTATGCGGTACCACAAACCGCCGATAAACTGCTCAAATTCCGTCTTGTTTCCGCTCAACAAGCTGCGAAACCGCGCCGCTTCTACCTGCGCCCCCGGTATGCGTGTAACGCTGTTTCGGACATAGCGCCCAAGTTCCGGGTTGTATGAATATGTAACTTCAATTTGATCGAATTCATCAGACGACGATGTATTCCGGCCGCGTCCTTTAATATCAAAGCTCACGCCGTTAGTCAGTCCAAGTTGATAGGCCTGTGTGCGCTCGCTTTCAATTATTGATATTGTCCCGTCAATTTTTATATCGGCTATTTTGTTGATTGCAACTCCGCCGCCGGATGCGTCATCGCCGGATGCATCCGCGGGCGCGGATGTATCCGGCGATGACGGGATCACTTTAAATACTGTCATCGTGTGTTCGCCGCTGCTGTTCATTCCGGTCAATATTATGCAAACACTGCGATCGCCGGTTAAATCCTGTGTAAAAAGTGTTGTTGTCCCGGGTCGTGTTATTGTAGTCGGGGCGCTCCATACACGTTTGTATTGTTTTGTATCTTCCACGTAATCAATATATGTGATATATATGGGGTTGTTTTCTTGTAATAAATTGCGGTACGCTATAATTTGTTCTTCGCTGCCGTCTTTGTCGAAATCTTCAGACAACGCCGCGATGCTTATTTCGCCGTCGGCTAAATCTATCTTAACGCGCTCGCTTTCTTTAACGGCGGCAAGTGTGGTTTCATCGCTTAATATATCAAAATTATCATCCCGCAAAACGGGGTTAATGTAGCGGGTTTGACGGAATTCTTTTTTTTTAGTCTGAAAAAAATCTTCCGGCAAGATGAGCAAGACGGAAATTAACGCCGCGGCTGCTAAAAACGCGAAAATTGTAATATATTTGGCTCCGTTTTTCATGACTGAATGAATATTGTCTGTTCTTTCAACGGTTATGTCAATGGACTTGTCCGGCAAAAACCTCTTAGGTCTTCCTTGATGCAGCTTTTTTGTGTCCGTGAATCTAAGCGCCTCATCTAAATGTGATTCCGCCTTTTTCTGAATGTTTCAGCAGCGCCAGCGCGGCTGCCAGTGTCAATATTTCCGCGATTCCGGCGGTAAACCACACGATGTATCCGCCGAGTAGTACGGGCAGCGCCATGATGATCACGGGATCAAAAATCAATCCTCTGCATACATTGATGATAACGGCTTCTTTTGTTCGTTTGGTTGAATATAAATATGATGAAATGATTGTATTTAATGCCAAAAAAAGGAAGCACCACGAAAATTCCGGTGTTGCGGCAATCGCAATGCC
>JAIRZA010000004.1 GCA_031267475.1 Spirochaetaceae bacterium
TTCGCGCCGTCTGCGTCAAGCTCCGGCTGGGCGGCTGTGTTCGTGGTGTAGTTTGTCTTGTAATCGCTCAACTTGCGCAGTCCCGGAATAATTTCGACCGTTCCGGCGTTTTTACCCGCCCCGTCGCGCGCCATCGCGTCGCGAATCATCACGTTATCGGGCGGCGCCTCGTCCTCGGCGTTTTCGGCGCGGTAATCAAGCGTAAACGCCAGCTTTACGGCCTTGGCGTTTGCGTAAACAGAATCACTGTCGTCAGAGGTTTTTGTTGTAAGCGTGTTTTCATAGGCCGGCCTGCCGGAAATGACGGCGGCGCTTTTTTTGCAAGAGGACGCGCTTAAACAGAACGGGAGCAAGACGGCGTATATTATGCGGCGCAATGTGAAGTAAAACGGCGGCGCGGACGGCGGCGGGGTTGAGCTCATTTTTGACCATACTGATTGTACGCGAAGTTGTGCATATAATCAACGGATTTTTTATCTAAAATATGGACATTGCCTATCATACGCGCCTGCGCGTAAATTTGCGCCGTCATCTCTAAAACTTTCGCCACGCGGAAAGCGGCGTTCATGTCCGCGCCTATGCTTACCGCGCCGTGGTTCGCCAAAAGACAAGCGTAGGCGTTTTTACCAAGCGCTTCAACACAGGCTGCGGCAAGCTCCTTGGTTCCGGGCAGTTCATAGCGGGCGCAGCGCGTTTCCGCGCCTAAAATTTGCGCCGCTTCGTCTATTACGGCGGGAATCGATTCACGCAGCGCTCCGAAAATTTGAGAATATACGGGATGAGTGTGTACGACGGCGTTTATTTCGGGGCGGGCATTGTATACGCCAAGATGGAGTTCGAATTCAACCGTAGGTTTCCGCCGGCCTTCCACGATACTTCCGTCCGTTTTTGCGACGATAATATCATCTTCACAAATAATATCGTAACTCATCGCGCTCGGCGTAAGATATACAAGCCCCGTGTTTTTGTCCCTCGCGCTGATATTTCCCCAAGTTTCTACGGTGAGTCCCGAATTTAACATTCGTCTGCCGGAATCAACTATTAATTTTTTATACATAAGAGTCTCCTTGTAAAGCGGGCTTGTTGAACTGCCGCGGCAATTTTTAATTGCCGCGGCCCTAAATATAACCGGCGTAGCTGAGCAAAAGCCCGTCCCTATACGGCAGCGGCAGTTTGATAGTAAAACAAGCGCCTTCGCCTACTTTTGAGTCCACCTCTATTTCGCCGGAATGTTCGCGGATAATTTTGAACACCAGTGTTAAACCAAGCCCCGATCCTTTTATTTTTGTGGTAAAATAAGGCTCGAATATCCTTGCCTTATCAGCTTCCTGTATACCGGGGCCGGTATCTCGAATACGTATCGTTACTTCCTGTTCGTCAGATTCTGTGCTTATTGTAAGAAAGCCTCCCGAACCGGACATGGCTTCGATTGAATTTTTAATAAGGTTTAACAGCGCCTGTTTGATATAGCGTTTATCTATTTCAATTATTGGAATGTCTTCTTTCATTTGTAATTTATATTTTATATCAGCGTTTTTTAATTCATAATGAACAAATTTAACAATATCTTTTATTAATTTATTTATATCCGACTTTGCCGGCAATATCTCCATTGGACGAATGGCGAATAAAAAATCTACAACAATTTTATTTAAGCGCTGTATTTCTTCGTTTACTGTTGTGATGTGTTTATTAAATTTTGTATACGAAACAGAAACATTATCAGTATTCGCCTCAGCCATGTTTAGCGCGGACGCGCCCGCCTCAATATTTTTTACGGCGTTATTTAATAGTTTTTGTATGAGCTGAACATGAATCGATAAAGAACCGAGTGGATTTTTTATTTCATGCGCCACGCCGGCGGCTACTGTTGTAAGCCCGGCTAGGTTTTCCACCTGCCTAAGTTTAACTTCGTTCAGTCGTTTTTCTGTAATATCTTCAACAGTGATAAGCGAGCCGGTTACATGGCCCCTGTCTACAAGCGGCAGCACGCTTACACTAAGCAGCCGCCGCACTCCTTTTTCGTCAACCGGAAATTCTTTGTCGTCAATACGGTAGCCCATGTTCAAAGTTTCCTGCAAGAAATTGCTTATTTCCCTGTTGGAAACCAGCGCCCAAACAACATCTCCGCCCTCTATCCATGTGGGTATATGCAGCAGGCGTTCAGCGTGCGGGTTTGTTAGAATCAGTGTGTGGCGGGTATCGCATACAAGCAAGCCTTTCACCAGCGAGGCCAGCACTTCCCTAAATGTTTCCAGTTCGTTTGCGGCGGAATTGAGTATCTCTCTCAATTGCTCGTATGTAAGTTTGTCAAATTTTTTTAACGCGTTGCGAATAAGATTTACCATAATGCTGCCATATCATGAATTAAAAGAACGCAGAAATTTTCAAGCGCCAGCGGCGGACTCTGATTGAAAACATCAACCGCGGTACGCGCGTTGCCGGCGTATTTCAACAGGATGCGCCTGTATGCAACGCATACCGGGTCCGTTTGAATCGCAGCCAGCGCTTCGGACAATGTCGCGCATAACATTCCTAAAAACATTGTGAATACGCCGCGGCTGTCAAAACCGCTCGCCGCGTCCGAAACGGCGGCGCATAAATCTTTTATGCTGGAGCAGGCTTTTCCCAGACCCGCAGCCTCCGAGACGGGAGCGCAGTATCTGCCTAGCGCCATTACAGCCGCCGGAAGCTCCGTGTCCGCCGCGCCTTTTTTTCGCAGCGTCATGGTAATCCCATAGGCTATAGACGCCCAAAACAAGGCGGCGACGGGATAAAGAACATTTTTTGGGACAGGCAAAAACGTATCAAGATAGGCGGTAACGCCGCTTTCCGTCTTGCTATGCGCCGGAATAGCGCTCACGCTGTCTTTGAAAACCCGCCGCACAACCTCGGCGTCCGCCGCTTCGCCGCGCCGCGCAAAGACATACGGGCGCAGACGCGAGATGATGGTCGGCAGCAGGGTTTCAGGTTTTGACGAACAAAGAATTATCGCGCATACATTGGGCGGCTCTTCCAAAATCTTCAACAAAGAGTTACGCGCCGCGTCCTGCATACGGTCGGCGTTTTCTATGATCAGTAATTTACGTTTGCCGGAAGGCGCGATACGCAGCCAGTAAGCGGCGCTGCGTATGTGGGAAACCGGTATCGTGTCGGTTATTCCTTCCGCTTCAAGTTTTAACGTATGCTTGACAATCGAATCGCATAACTTAGTTATTTTTTCCTGTCCGGCTTCCGCGGTTCGCTCCAAATTCAACTCTTCCATTGCTTCATTTACAGCTTCCAGTATGCTGTTTAACTTTGTAATTTTGGGGTCGTCCGTCCAAAGTATTGGCGAAAAGCGCAGCAGCAATTTACGGACGGCGCGTGTAAACAATATCTTGGAACTGGCCGCCGTAGTATCGCGCAGAAAGGCGGCGCGGGCGGCGGAGATTTCCGCGGAGAAAGGGCGCGGCCCCATTACAATCAAGTCGTCGTGCGACAGACTGCGATGATGGATACAGTCGCGGCAGCGGCAGTTCCACGGAGCGTTCTCTGTTTCGCAGGAAAAAGCGCGTCCCATTTCAAGCGCCGCCGTACCCTTGCCGGAGGCGGACGGTCCTGAAAAAAGCATGGCCGGCGCGAGTACATTGTGAGCTATATCGGCCTGTAAACGGGTGGTAACCGGCTGCCCTACCATATTTTCAAACAAGTTAATTTCTCCTTGTGTTCCCTGGAATAAGCAGCGGCGCGTCTTTCTGTTTTGAAAACACATCTTGCGCGAATTTGATGTTGCCGGATAAAACATTATTAAAAAGGCTGTCTCTTAGAACAGCGTTTTTATCAAAAAGCGGCTGAATGTTAATTATGAATATGACTAGCGCTACAACGAACAAGCCTTCCAAAACGCCGAATAAGGCTCCCAGAAAATGATCTAATCCGCCAAGTTTTATTTTATCAACAATATCTTTTAATATAAATGTAATAGTTTTTATAACGATAAACACGATTAAAAACAGCGCGATAAAAGCTAAAATTTCAGGTAATATTTTTACATCGTGTAAAATTTTTGTGCGTATGAACGCCGCGCCTTTAACATAAAAACTAACCGCGAAAATCAAACCAAGTATGAGCCACGCCGCCCCAAAAACTTCTTCCACAAAACCACGCAGCGCGGCGCGTACCGCAATAATTAAAATCAGCGTCATAAAAACAATGTCAACCGGCGCGTACAACATATATATTATTTCTCCAAAATCCGCTCAACGATATGCTCCGCGATAACCGGCGCGCCGCGTGTTGTTCCAATCTGAGCCGAAGCCGCCGCCATTGCGGTCAACTGTCCTTCATTGCCTGCTAAATCATTCAGTGTTTCGAGCAACTGCGCCGCGTCCGGACGTACAAGCATACGCGCCGCCCCTCGCTCTTCAAAGAATTTGGCGTTTTCTATTTGGTCGCCGCGTGTCGCGGAGCCGCTTAACGGGACAAGAACCATAGGGCGGCCTGTAGCGGCGCACTCCCAAACTGTCCCGGCGCCCGCTCTGCCCAGCACCAGAGCGGCGGCGGCGAGTATGTCCGGCATCTCGTCCTTGATGTAGGAAAGTCTTATGTAACGCGGCTGTATTGTTTTATCAGTATTTAACTCGCCCCCGCCGCCGGTTTGGTGAACAACAAAAAAATTTTTAGTCAATCCGGCAAGGCTGTTTTCCACCAAGTTGTTTATTTCCGCCGCCCCCTGGCTTCCGCCCAAAACCAGTAATATCTTTTCACCGGGCGGAATCTGCAAGAACGAGCGCCCTTTTTCCGGATTCGCCGCGTAAAATTCAGGCCGCACCGGATTGCCGCTCTGTATCACCTTATTCAAAAATTTCCGGCTAAGGTATGAGGCGGTCTGTTTATAAGCAATAAAAATTTTGTCCGCCAAATGCGCATTAATCTTTGTAGCGAGACCCGGGCTAAAATCAGATTCGTGAGTATACACGGGTATTCGCAACATGAACGCGGCGACTACCGGAGGCACACTGACAAAACCTCCCTTTGAAAAAAGAAGCGATGGCCGGCGCCTTTTCAATATCAACAGCGAGGCAAAGAAACCGGCTATGATTCTAAAAATATCGGTAAAATTCCTAAGCGAAAAGTAGCGCCTAAGTTTTCCGCTGCTGATTTCCTCAAATTTTATTCCGGCGGCTTCGACTATAGAACGGTCAATTTTATTTTTAGACCCCAGCCAAACAATGTCGCAGCCGCAAATATCCCTCAAAGCCGCCGCAACCGCAAGTCCGGGATATATATGCCCGCCCGTCCCGCCGCCGGTAAAAGCAATCACACTTTTTAGGCGTATGTAACTATTCATACTTATCTTTCATTTCTTTAAGCCGGGAAATGCAAATATCGCACGCTACGGCCGTATCTTCAGCGCTAAAGGCGGCTGGAAAATTATCGTCAAAAAGGATTTGCGCTTTTGGAGGGAAGTCCTCATCGCCTTCCCATATTAGTATAGTCATGAATATATCATTTATGAGCTCAAAACGCCAAGCGCACTCCTTATCCGCGAGTTTTTCCGCCCTTAGGTTTTTATTTCTTTCAAAAATTCCAGAAAATCCCCGCGTGTCATTGCCAAAAGTACGTTCAACACGCTTAACACAGCGCCCGTCAAAATTGTTGAAATACAGATTGCCCCACGGAATATCGCTGTATGAAAGCTGCCTGCCTTTGGGCGGCTCCCAGCGGCCAAAGCAAAGGTAGCGCAGTATCAAAACACGAAGGCTTTCATCGTGGACGGGGCGGTCGTCCTCTCCACCGGCGCGGCGCAGCTCAAATTCCGGGAAAGCAGCGCGATAGTCCGTCCCCATCATCCTCAGCGAAAAACCACCCGCTTCAAACGGCAGGTTGCACCGGTTCCCTATCTCCAGCGGATCAAGATCCCTGTACTGTTTTGAATAATGCGCGTCCGCTTGATCTCTCCAGTCTTTCCTATTAGCAGTTGACTCTGGCATGATTTTATTCTATACTATCTTATTCATATTCTTCAATACCGGACTGTATTCGCACCATCAATTCTCATTTTAGATTAGCCGCCAACCACGCCAACGACACGGCGTTAATACCTTCTGTAGAAAATCTACCGGTACGCTGCCGCGTAACGGACAGAAACCCGCTGGCGGGCGCGGAGCGAAACTCCACCTCCTGTAAAAAATCTACCGGTACGCTGCCGCGTAGCGGACAGAAACCCGCTGGCGGGGCTGGCGGGTGTTAAAACCGCCTGCGTGTATGGGAGCGGCTTTGAAAAAACGCTTTTAAGGCGGAAACAGCGTCGTCCGAGGTTGAAAGCTCCAGCCGCGAGATTCCCAGCCGGCGGCAGGCTGAGGCCCATTCGGCGGTCTGTCCGTCATTCCATTCACGCCACGAGCGGCGGAAAGACGGGAATACCGTTGGCGCTTGTATCGTTTTGCCGCTTTCAGGGTCCTCTATGGCAAGCAGCCCAAGTTTTGGGAATTCGTAGTCAAACGGATCGCTGACCTTAATCGCGATAAAATCATGCCTTCCGGCAATAGCCGTCATTTCCGCGTCCCAATTCAAACACCGGAAATCAGAGATAAGTATAACTAGACTGCGGCGTTTTAGCAAACTGCCCGCGCTGCGTATCGCAAGCGAAAGAGCGCTGCCCCGCGAGCGCGGCGCGGCGCTAAGGGCGTAGCTTATTACCGCCATCAGATGAGCGCGTCCTTTGCGCGGTTTGAATAAACGCCGCGTTTCGCTGTCAAAAATCAACGCGCCAAAACGCTGCCCCGCGTGTTCCGCGGAAAAACCGGTAAGGGCGGCGGCAAGCAGCGCCTGCTCAAACCGGTTGACCCCGCCTTTGCAGCCTGCAAACATGGACGCGGAACAATCCAGCACAACAAAAACAGTCAACTCCCGCTCCTCGCGGTACAACTTAATATACGGCTTGCCGAAACGGGCGCTCACATTACGGTCGATGAAGCGGATGTCGTCCCCTTGTTCGTAGTGGCGGACTTCCTCGAATTCAACGCCGTTTCCACGAAAAACAGAGCGAAAGCCGCCGGACAAAAGGTCTTCCGCCAACACCGGCGCCGCGAGCGGAAAAGTATTTATCCGCCGTAAAAGTTCCGCGCGTTCCATGGCTAAGGCGCCGGCACGGACGCGAGGATGCGGGTTATAACAGCGTCCGCGTCAAGACCATCCGCTTCGGCCTCGTAAGACAAAGAAAGCCGGTGCCTAAGCACAGGAAACGCCGCTGTTTTAACATCTTCCGGGCGTACAAATGTATTACCCGCAAAAAGCGCCTTGATTTTGGCGCAGTTATGCAGCGCGATAGAGGCGCGCGGAGACGCGCCAAAAGAAATATAGCGGTATATCCCCTCCGACTGAGCCTTTGGCATGGCAAAAGCCGCCGCGTCCGCGCCGGCATAAAACGGCTTCTTGCCTCCGCCTGCTAAAACCGAGCGTCCGGCTTTATCCCGCGCCGGGCGTGTCGCCGCAACTATCGATACAATGTAACGTTCTATCTGTTCGTCAACATGAACCCGCGCCGCCGCGGTTCGCAGCGCCGTTATGCTGTCTGTGCCGAGTACGGTTTCCATGCCGGCGGAGGTCTGAGTCCGCGCCGCCGTCTCGCATTTTTGATTCCAATCTGTCTGATTCAACCGGACGATGTTAAGTTCGTCCTCCGCGCCCGGATAATCTATCTTGAGTTTTAACAGGAAGCGGTCAAGCTGCGCTTCCGGCAGGGGGTAAGTGCCTTCATGTTCGATAGGATTTTGCGTCGCCAGCACAAAAAAAGGATCACAGAGAGGCCAAGTTTGCTCGCCGATGGTAACTTGATACTCCTCCATTGCCTCAAGCAGCGCGGATTGCACCTTTGCGGGGGCGCGGTTTATCTCGTCGGCAAGCACGATGTTTGTAAAAACAGGTCCTTTGCGCACGGAAAAAACCGATTTATCCGGCTCCCAAATCATCGTTCCTGTTAAATCCGCCGGAAGCAAGTCGGCTGTAAACTGAATTCGTTTGAATTCGAGTCCGGTTATAGCGGCAAGGCGCTTAACGGCGAGTGTTTTGGCAAGTCCCGGAGCGCCCTCGAGCAGAATATGGCCGCCGGCAATAAGCGCCGTCAAAAGTCCGTCAAGCATATCTTCCTGTCCAACAATCCGCTGCGCCATCGCGCGCCGGTACTTGTCAACAAGGTCTTTGGCGCGTATTAAATCGTCCGCGCTCAACGGTGTGTCCGTCATGCCGTTATTGTACACCGCCAGACTGGTAAGGGCTATAGGGGGGCAGCCCGCGCTTGGGACATCGGCGTTTACTTTTTGCCTTTTCTCCGGTTGCAATTTTTGCAAAGCATTTGTAAATTTTCCACTTGGGTTTTGCCGCCTTCAGCCCACGGAGTTATGTGGTCTCCTTCCATACCGTTTATTTCAAAATGTTCATTACATACAGGGCAAATACCACCTTGTTTTTCATACGCCGCCCGTTTTTCGCCGTCGGTAAAGGCCCGTATATTTAAATATTTTTCGTCTCCAGTGAGCAAGTAGAGATATATACCGGACTTTTTTCCAATGTCAGCGTCCATCATGAGTATTTTTATCTGTTTTTCCATTTCAGAAGAGTTATATTTTTCTTTGCCAAACTCATTGTAAAGCTCTCCCCATGCGATGCCTTGCATCTCTTTGCGGTATTCGGTGAAAATAACTCTTACCCAGTTGATGACATTCTGGAAATAAAGCCACAGTTCATTGGCGTTTGCTTCATGCTGATTTTTTGACATATAGTCTTCAATTTTTCCGCCGCTGATCCAGTCAAGGGCGGTTTTCAAAAAATTCTGTCTAATCGGCGACCCATCAACATAATCTTTTCCAATCTGGTAAGCGGCGCAGCCGGGCTTGCTGAAATACCGTTTGGCATCGGTAAGCCATGTTCCGGTATACACGGCATTACGCAATTCCTGTTCCAATAACTTTTCTCCGGCTATGTTGATGATGCGGAACCAGTCCAGTTTTTCGCTGTCTGTCCCTTCGCAAAAATATACCATAAGTCTGTAGTTTAAGATTTGTTCCTGCTGGTCGCCGGTTAAATTATCCCACTTCATTGCGTTTATGCCAAAATCCCCGTTGACATACTGGCATATTGAAATTGTTCGCTGTTGTCCGTCAAGGACTTCGTACGAAGCATTTGCTTCGTCAGTGTCGCCGTTTTTTACCCAATACATGACGTTCAAGGGAAAGTTTTTACGGACTGTTTCAATAACAGCGTCCCGCTGTTTGCCATTATAGACAAATTCCCGCTGGTATTTCGGGCGGATGTTCAGTCTTCCGCCGTAACCGGACACACCTTCTTCCTGATTATCAACATATTCTTTCACGAGGTCTTTTATCAAAATTTCATGGAGTTCAATTTTCATTTTGTTTCCTTTTTATCAAAATGCGGACATATTTTCTTTTACCTTTTACCTCTGAAAAACAGTTGTTTGTAAAAGGAATACCGAGCATATCACCATGATTTGTAATACCAATGATTTCAAATTGCGCAGGGTTGTATTTATCTAAAAACGTTATGGGAACGCCCATCACACCGCCATAGTCCTGCGGAATTTCAGAAACTTTGCTTATTTCTATAGCGTCAAAATTGTCATATTTGGGGAATTCTTTTTCATTATAATTTTTGTAAAGGATAATTTCCTCATGCCGTTTTTTATTGTCAATGTTGGTAAACCAGCACGCGCTGCCGATCCAGCCCATCACAACACCGTTAACAATCTTCGTTGTTTTTGTATACCCCTTGGGGACATTAAAACACATTCCAGACGGGTTTATACCAAGCCATAATTCATTTTCTTTAATGAATGTAAAAACATCTTTGTAGGTAATAGCATTTTGATTTCCAATTATTAAAAACTTTTTTTCATATTTTATTAACTGCGCCACATATTCCCGGAATAAACTGAACGGCGGATTGGTGCAGACAATATCCGCCTGCTTCAACAACTCTATGCTCTCTGGAGAGCGGAAATCGCCGTCCCCTGTCAAAACGCCCCACTCGTTTTGTTTTATAAACGCATCGTAGTCCGTAATTACATCATTGGCGCGGTCAGTCCCGTCGTAGATGCAATACACGGCCTGCTCGTCGAGGTTTTGGCTGAATAAATCCGGGTTTAGGTTTTTATAACAGGTTGCGATAAGGCGTTTAAGACCGAGGCTGTGGAAACTTGAATAGAAGAAGTAGAAAAATTTGCTCACCCGCGGGTCGTCGCAGTTGCAGAGGATGACTTTCCCTCTGAAATGCTTCCTGTAATACTTCAACTCTTTTTCTATGTCTGAAAGCTGGGTGTAAAACTCATCATTCTTCACCCGTTTCGCGTTATGCAGGTCTTTATTCGCCATAACAAAACCCCCTGTAGCTTTTTACAGTATGCCGCGCTTTCAGGCTGGCGGTAAAGTCCGCGCCACAAGAGACTACACAATTCAAGCCTAATTTGATAGCATAACTTCAATGAAAAAGCGTTTTGCCTC
>JAIRZA010000014.1 GCA_031267475.1 Spirochaetaceae bacterium
AAGACCGGCGCTTACTACGAGGTTCCCGACGGGCCGTACAACTGGATGGGCGGCCCGCCTTCGATTAACCGCTACTTGGGTATGCTATGGCTGGGAAAGATACTCTATCCTGAGTACGCTTCATACGATCTGTACGCCGAAGTTAAGGAGTATTACCGCTTGTTCTACGGCTATGAACTTAGCCGTGCAAAGTTTGACCAGTTGACCGCCCATAGTCTTTCCGCTACGGCAGTCGCCACGTCGCCCGCGAGATAAAATGACGGGAGCCCGTTCCGTTCCAGCCCGCGCCGCTGTTCCCGGAACAGCCATAATACTCGGCGTACTGCTTGCGGCGGCGTTTCTGGCGTCTCTTTCGCTGGGGCGTTATCCGATTCCGCTGAATGAGCTTTTGGCGCGTCTTACGGGTACGCCGTTTTCATCGGCTCAGATGGAGGCGGTTTTTTTGAATGTGCGGCTTCCCCGCATAATCATGGCTTGCCTTGTCGGGGCTTCACTTGCCGCCGCGGGGGCGGGCTATCAGGGCGTATTTCAGAATCCGCTGGCGGCGCCCGATATTCTCGGCGCTTCCAGCGGCGCGGCGACCGGAGCGACGCTTGCCATACTGCTGCGGCTTCCCGCATATCTTGTTACCGTGTTCGCATTTTGCGGCAGCATTATAACGATTGCCGTCGTGATGCTTATCGGAGAGAGAGTTCGCGGCAAAAAGATTGTCGGTCTCATTCTGGCAGGCTTGATGGTATCCTCAATACACAGCGCCGCCAATTCTTTTATGAAACTGACAGCGGACCCCAACAATGTTCTGCCGGAAATCGTGTACTGGCTTATGGGATCGCTTGCAAAAACCAAACCGGACAGTGTTTCGTTTGTCATCATTCCTATAACACTGGGGCTTGTCCCTCTCATCATCTTCCGCTGGCGAATCAACCTGCTCACCCTGAGTGAAGAAGAGTCCCAGTCCATGGGACTAAACGTTCAGGCGATGCGGACGCTCGTCGTCATCTGCGGGACATTGGTTACCGCCGCGTCCGTTTCTGTCAGCGGCATAATCGGCTGGGCGGGGCTTATCATTCCCCACCTGACCCGCCGCCTTGTCGGGAACAACTACGACAAATTGATGCCGGTTTCCATGCTTGCCGGCGCGCTGTTTCTCCTCGTCATCGACAATATTTCACGCAATCTTTTTGCCACAGAGGTTCCGCTCGGCATACTTACCTCTCTCGTAGGAGCGCCGTTTTTCATCTGGCTCATTACACGGAAAGGAGAACTTTGGTGAATGACGGCGCTCCGCTCGAAGTCCGAAAGCTAAGGTTCGCGTACGGAGAGCGGGTCATACTTCGTGAAATAGATTTCTCCCTTAAAAAAGGAGAGTTATTGGGGATGTTAGGACCGAACGGCGCGGGAAAAAGCACACTGTTTCGCTGCATACTCGGACTTGAAAAGCGATACTCAGGGCTGGTGCGGCTGGAAAATGAAAATATTAGGCAGAAAACCCCGCGCCTCATGGCAAAAGCCATTGCCTATGTGCCGCAGACGCATCATCCGTCATTCAACTATTCGGTGATGGACGTGGTGTTGATGGGAACCGCCGCTCAAGGCAGGGAATGGGCAAGCCCAGACGCGCGGCAGCGGCAAAACGCGGAGGAAGCATTGGATAGACTCGGTGTCGCGGAATTTAGCGGCAGGGATTTTGCGCGGCTAAGCGGCGGCGAACAACAACTCGTGTTGATAGCCCGCGCTCTCGCCCAGAAGTCGCGGTTATTGGTGATGGATGAACCGACGGCCAATCTTGATTACGGCAATCAGATACGTGTCCTTTTACATATCAAAAACTTAAGCGACCAGGGTTACAGTATCATTATGAGCACCCACAATCCCGAACACGCCTTTCTTTTTGCCGACAGAGTGCTCGCCCTCCACGGCGGCGGCATCGTAGCGGACGGCCCCCCCTCAGAAGTCCTTACCCCAGACATTATCCTGACCATATACGGTGTAGACGTGCGGCTGCAACGGGACGAGGCCGGAAGGGTAAGCTGCCTGCCGGTTTTATAGCCGCAGGCATCCCCGCCTTGCGGCGGGGATAACTTACTGTCCGCGTTTAAACATCCCCTGACGAATTAATATTTGCCTGTTAAGGTAAGATTAAAACTCCGTCCGGGCTGCGGGAAATATTGACTGCTTTCATAAAGCTCGTCAAACAGATTGTATATCGAGAATGACAGTGAAACATAATCGGTAAAATCGGCGGAAAATTTAATGTTGGCAAGCGTGTAGTCTGGAAGCGCCGTTCTTGATGTTGTTATTTTATTGCCAAGCGGTCTGGAACCGACATATTCAAAGCTCGGTATTACCGAAACATTTCGTACTATACCGCCCTGTTCCAGGACTGTTTCAAGCGGCTTTATAACCAGATAGCCATTTGCCGTAAACTCAGGGATGTTGGGAATCTGTGTATAGTCCGCCTTGCTCGATATAATTTCAGACTTTGTATAACCCAACGCGCCGCCTAAACTTAAAAAACGTGAAAAATAAATTTCCGTCCCAAATTCAAAGCCGTAAAACGCAGATTCATCAATGTTTTGATACTGTGATCTCCACAGATCGTCGTCAGTGATGGCGACATTAGTAATCCTGTCAAAGGCGCGGTCATAGAAAACCGCCGATGTTATGTTGATTCTTTCAAGAAAATAACCTTTATAGCCAAACTCAAAGTGATTCGCGTATTCCGCCGTTAAATCCGGATTAGGCTTATTCGTGCCTGTACCCAGACTGCTGAATTTTTCTTTCAGCGTGGGATAACGGTTTTTTAGCGCCCATGTAAGGTGAAGTTCATGGCCGGTTAAGAGGTCATAGAAAGCGCCAATCTGCGCCGTGGGCGCGGCCTGGGTTTCAGGTGAATCTACCGTAGTAACTTTGGAGCCGTCGGAACTCCACTGATCCATATTAACCGGTACATAAATATTGGCGCCTAAACCGCCTTGCAACGTAAGCGGTTTAACGGGTTTTACCGTGTATTCCGCGCCCGCAAAAATCAAATTTTCACTTACATCGGCGTTTTGTATAAAGTCATCGGTTCCGTATTTCTTATCGAAACCTTTGTGGCTGAATTGTTTAAAATCAAAATTGACCGCTATTTTATTCCAATTATTGATGTTATAAGCTCCCTGCAAGCCGGCGCCAAAAGTATAGTCGTCGTAATCGGATGTATCGGATTCGCCGGCGAGCCACGCATTATAAGCCTTATCACCGCTCGCCTGGCCGCCGAAAAAAGGATAAGGGTAAAGCCTGTTGTCATACTTATCAAAAAAACCCATTACATGTACAAAAAAGTTATCCGTGGTCCAATCCCCGTTTAAGCTTACCGTATGCCGTCTGACATAAGGCCATTCCCAAACCGAATAATTTACGCCGTTCACATTTGGCGGCGACACGCCTTTATCCGAATCCGAATAGGAATAACTTGCCCACACGTCAATGTTTTCGCCGGGCGTAAATCCAAAAAGGGCGCTCACTTTCAGGTCGCTTGATTTTGACCAGACCCTGTCGCCTTTTTTCTGGGGATTTCCACCCTCGCCGGGCTCCAGATCATCGGAAGGTTCAAAACTCTCCGGTAAACGCCAGTGGTCAACATCGCGCCATGTAAAAGAAGCCTTGGCGTAAAACAAATTAAGCTTGGTTCCCGCGCTGAATGTTTGCAGGTTTCCCGCGTATGCCCCGGCGCCGTCTATATCCAATGATGATTTTAATGACGCTTCAAAAAGTTTTTGAGGCTTTGCCGACCTCATAACGATAACGCCTCCCATATTGTTGGAGCCAAGCATCATGGAACTGTATCCTTTGTTGATGCTTATACTTTCTATATCGGTGGTTAAAAAACGGGAGTAGTCAATTTGCGCTCCATAGGGGTCGCCCCACGGGACTCCGTCAAGGTATACCGGAACAGTCGCCTGTCCAAGCCCGCGCATTGTGAAACCCGATTCATTCCTCGCGCCGCCCGCGTCCAGCGGCACAAGGCCGGGCACCCAGCGAATCGCGTCTACTAGATCGCTGTCGCCGCGCCTGTCCATCTGTTCTCGCGTGATAAACTCGGTGGTTTCCTTATCCTCGCTCAGTTCTACCGCCGGTAGTTGAACGACACCGTCGTCAGAGAGTTCCTGTCCGTAGACCGTCGCCCCCCCCCCCCCCGCTGCAAACAGGGCGGATACAAAAGCAATTTTTTGCAGTAGCCGCATTTTTTTCCTCCTCAATGCGAATTGTTTACAAGTACAATACCATGATGTGAATACTTCGTCAACACAAATCGCTTTACAAAAAAATTCCGCTCCGGTATACTGCTTCTAGTATGAATACACGGGGGCTGCTGTGTGGGAATTGTATGACGAATTGATTGAGGCGATACCGGCGGAACTATGCCTGGACGAGGCTGTTACAGGTAAATACTGGACATTTGTCCGGGCGGGCGGCGTCGCCGGCGGCGGCGGACTCGCCATGACATTGGACAAGCCTACTCGTCCGCGGACACTGACAAGGCGCGCGGACGGTATGAGTTTGCGCTCGCTTGCCGCTTTCTCAAAATCGTGGAATTTTGAAGAGGCGGCTTTGGGCGTCGCCGCGATAAACGCATGGTGGAACGCGCCCCGGCAAAAAGCGGCGGCTTCCTCGCTCAATATAGGGGATGACGATTCGTTCAGCTTTTGGCGGGAACGGGTTGCCGGTAAAAAAGTCGCGGTAATAGGGCATTTTCCGTATCTTGAAAGTAAAATCGGGGATGTTTGCGAACTTTCAATCCTTGAAAAACGTCCGGTAGAAGGTGATTTTCCCGACTCCGCCTGTGAATATCTCTTGCCGGAGCAGGACTATGTTTTTGCCACAGGCGTAACTCTTATCAACAAAACATTGCCGCGCCTCATTGAACTTTCCCGCCATTGCGGAATAATCCTCGCCGGGCCGAGTGTGCCGCTCGCCCCGCCCTTGCTAAAGCGCGGAGTAATAGATTTACAGGGCTTTATCATCACGGACGCGGTAAGATGCGCCTCTGCTGTTACGGGAGAAGGCCACAGCGGCATATTTGATACGGGCAGGCGTGTAAGTTTAACGGAGGAAATGTTAAAATGAAAAAAAACAAACCGCATAGAATTGTGCCCGATAACGAAAGGCCGGAACTTGACTTTCTGGGACGTATTTTTTGCCCGTTCAAAGAGAGCTTTGGTTCCGTCTGGCGCGAATGGGCCGAAGGTTATAATAAAACTCACTCCGAAAAACTGCGTATCGCGGTTCAATCCACAATGAAAGACGACGTTTTGAACGATATAAGCACGATAAAAGATATGGCGAAATTTCCGTCAATTGATACGGAGGGCGGCTACGAGGAATTTTTTGAAGCGGATTTTCTTGACGCCGGCGAAAAGATCGCCCTTTTTGAGGCGCTGCCCCTGCCCGGTAAAATCAATCCTGTTTTTGACGGTTTGCGATTGCTCGATCCAAAAGGTATTTTTACTATTTACGGGGCTATGCCTTACGTTTTATTGGTCAATCATAAGCGTCTTGGCGGGCGGCCTGTCCCGCGCCGTATAAGCGATCTCTCAAAGCCCGAATACTTTGCTTCGTTAGGGTCTGTTTACGCGATAAATGATATAACTGAACTTTTGCTTTTGGAAATTTGGAAGGAACAGGGCGAAGCGGGGATTCGCGCTCTTGGCCGAAACATAAGTTTTGGCGGAAGGGAGGCGGCTATTGCGGCGGACGCGGTTGCTTCCGGCGCCGGCAGCGGCGCTTCGGTCTATGTATTGTCGTGGATAGCGGCAAATTCAGTTCCCAAAAGAGACTATCTTGAAATTATTTGGCCGGACGACGGAGCGCTTTTTTGCCCCTTATACGCTGTCGCAAAGAAAGAAACCGAGGCGGCTCAAATTGAACGGCAAAAAGCCTGCGCCGGTTTTTTGTTTAGCGCCGAGCTTGGAACGGCTATGGCGGAAACTTACTTGGTCCATGTAAACGCGGACGCGAAGCGTAATACGCCGCCTAATGCCCGCTTTCGCTGGGCGGGCTGGGATTATATCTACGAAACGCCTGTGAAAGAACGTGTAAAAACGATAGAAGATATTTTTAATGACGAGAAGAAAAGGATGGCGTAAAGGCGCGCGCTTTCGCGTGGGATGCCGCAGACAAGCGCGCGCAGCCCCGCCCGGCAAAACGGGCGCATACCAGCCGGAACTTTGTACGCCGTCATTGCCGTAACCGGCATTACCGTAACCGTCATTGCCGTAAATTGAACACAACGGGAACCAGCAATTTTACGCTGACAGGCGGGGCGCGGAACGGGGCGGCGGATTTTATGGCGGCTATCGCGGCTTCGTCCAGTATTTCAGCGCCCGCGCTTTTTTTAATCGAAATGTCGACTACGCCGCCGTCCACGTTCAACGTGAATAAAACTTCTACGACGCCGTCCAGTCCTGTACGCCGCGCCTGCGCCGGATAGACAAGGCGGCTTCGTATACGGCGGCTTATGTAATCGAAATTTTGCTTGACATACTCTCCGGCAAGCGCAGAGTTTTTTGCGGCGCTCGTTTTATCTTTGTTTTCATCATTTGTTTTTTCTTCATGCCCGTCCGAAGCGTGTTGTTCCGGGTCAGGTTCTTCAATATACGCCTCCTCAATTTCAATAATATTCTCTGCTAGATCTTTTTGCTCCGGCTTTTGAATGTAGGACGGCGGCGGAATGGTTTCCCTGACAAGGGGCTTTGATAATTTAGGCGGCGCGGCTTCCTCTATATCAGTTATATCAATATCGACCAGTTTGAAGGGTACTGTTTCCTCTTGCTCAACAAGCGCGTCGTTTTGATAGTCAACGTAAACAAAGAAAAGAATGATTCCGTGCAAAGCGGCGGCAAAAATAAAAACGGCCAGAGGAGTTTTACGCAATTTACGCTCTGCGGAAACTTTATCAAAATGCAGGTGGTTTTACAATACAATACGGTTGCCGGGGCAGGTATTGACAAAACCGGGCCTTTCGCTGTAAATATAACTATTGTGAAAGTGATGTTCATAAACCCGCGTTCAATAGAGCGTCCGTTTGACGGCGTATTTTCCACCGAAGTGGAATGCGGCCAGAGCCCGCGTCTGTGGACGTGTCTGTACGCCGCCGTACCAGTAACATCCCCCCCCCCCCCCCGGAAAGAAAAAATCATTAAAACCGTTTTTACGGAATAAACTTAATGAAAAACCCGCGCTCTTTCAGGCGGCGGTATGATTCCAAAGACGATTCATTATTGCTGGTTTTCAGAACGTCAAAACGATCCGGTTCCGGAAAAATATCAACACTGCATGGAAACATGGCGCAGGAATTTACCGGATTATGAACTCGTTTTATGGGATTTTGACCGCTTTGATATTAATAGTTCTATCTGGGTCAAACAGGCGTTCGAGGCAAAAAAATACGCATTTGTCGCTGACTACATCAGATTTTTTGCCCTATATAACAATGGCGGCGTGTATCTTGATATGGACATTGAGGCGGTAAAACCGTTTGGCGCTTTGCTTAACCGGAGCATCATGCTGGGCTATGAGGATAACGAGCAGCGAATAGAGTCCGGCTGTTTCGGCGCGGAAAAAGGTCATCCGTTCATTAAAAAATGTCTGGATTACTACAATGACCGCGAATTTAATGAGCCGGTTATTTTGCCAATAATAATGCAGAATGTGTTAAACGATTCATTTTCAGGCGAGAATTACGACATTCTGCCTTCTGAATATTTTTCGGCGAAAAGTTATGTTACCGGCGCAATAAAGAAAACAAAAAATACTTGTACGATTCACCATTATACTGGTTCGTGGTTTTCCGAAGAAGGCAGAAAAGACATGGCCAAAAGGTGGAAATATTTTTCGACATTCGGCGATAACGCTTTTTCAAGAATATTGTTTATTTTTATAAATTTCCCAAATGTATTTGGAATTTGGATTAACCGGATAAAACAAGATGGTTTTTTACCCGCGTTAAAATACTACTGGAACACCTATATTATAGGGAAGAAAAAACAGGAGAAGTCAACACAATGTCCCCCCCCCCCCCCAACACAATTATTCAACTAAAAAATCGCTATACGCGCCTGTGGAGCGTGAGATTAAAGAGGGCGCCGCTCTTGCTTGGATGGCAGCATGATTCCAAAAATTGTGCACTATTGCTGGCTGTCAGGCGACCCGTTTCCGGAGAAAATTCAGCGCTGCATGGAAACATGGCGTGAAAATTTGTGTAACTATGAATTCGTTTTATGGAATTTTGAACGCTTTGATATTAACAGCTCAATCTGGGTTAAACAGGCGTTTGAGGCAAAAAAATACGCATGCGCCGCTGATTACATCCGGCTCTTTGCTATATATAACAATGGCGGCGTATATCTTGATATGGACATTGAGGCGGTAAAGCCGTTTGGCGATTTGCTTAACCGGAGCATTATGATGGGCTATGAAGATAACGAGCAGAGAATAGAGGCCGGTTGTTTCGGCGCGGAAAAAGGTCATCCGTTCATTAAAAAATGTCTGGATTACTACAAAAACCGCGAATTTAATGAGCCGGTTATTCTGCCAATAATAATGCAGAATGTGTTAAACGATTCATTTTCAGGCGAGAATTATGATATTCTGCCTTCTGAATATTTTTCAGCGAAAAGTTATGTTACCGGCGCGGTAAAGAAAACAAAAAATACTTGTACGATTCACCATTATACTGGTTCGTGGTTTTCCGAAGATGGCAGGAAAGACATGACCAAAAGATGGAAATATTTTTCGACATTTGGCGACAACGCTTTTTCAAGGATATTATTTATTTTTGTAAATTTCCCAAACATATTTGGAATTTTGATTAACCGGATAAAACAAGATGGTTTTTTGCCAGCGTTAAAATACTATTGTAACACCTATATTATAGGGAAGAAAAAACAGGAGAGTTAATATGAATACCCCCCCCCCCCCCGCGAAAAAACATACTCAACAATGTGGTACGATCTTTGGGAAAGCTATACCAAAAACTGCCTTTCGAAATTCCGCTTGTACATTCTATATACTGGAAGTACTGGCAAAAGTACGGCAGACACCACCAGCGCAGCGGGTTGTATTTTGAGGTTCATGTAGTGGATCACTGTAATCT
>JAIRZA010000015.1 GCA_031267475.1 Spirochaetaceae bacterium
CCCATTTCGAGGCTTTCAACCTCTGTAGCTATTATTTTAACTATCCCGTAAGCGTCGGTAATGGCGGTCGGCTCCGGAGTTGTGATGATTATAGCATCGTCCGCCGCCGAAATGAAATCCATTACATTGCTGGAAACTCCGGCGCTGGTGTCTATGATTATGATGTCGGCTTTGGAGAGCGTGTTCAACTCTTCGATAAAGGTTGTGCGCTCATCATCGGTTAAATTGGCTATCTTAGAAAAACCTGAGGCGCCGGCTACAATGCTGATGCCGTACTCGGTTTCTGTTAGGATTTCACGCATGGTTTTTTGTTTACGAATTACATGGTACAAGTTCCATTTAGGCACCATTTTTAGCATCACATTAACGTTGGCAAGCCCTAAATCCGCGTCCATTACGATGACTTTTTTACCCATTCTGGCATACGCCAGCGCCATGTTCACCGATAAATTTGTTTTCCCAACACCGCCCTTGCCGCTAGCTATTGTTATTATCCTTGTTTTATTGGACTTATTTGAATATGACTGGTTGTCCGCATTGTTTTCTTTTGTTCGTACTAGCTCCCGCAGCTGTTCGGCTTGATCTTCCATGCGATTCTCCTGAAAAAATACACTTACTAACGATATATCGGTATTAAAACTAACATGATTGATAGCAAACAGTAAATACCAGCCGGGATGTTCGCGTTTAGGTAAAAGTGCTAAAGTGAATTTAGGCGAAACCGATATTCAAGTATGGTCAGGCATTTTATGCCCGAAATTGAAAATCATCAAGAGGGGATGATTCTAGCAAAACCGGTTAAATTCCGGTTAATGTTGGCGGTGGTACAACCGCTATTTAGGAGAGACGAGTATGATAATCAACCATAATCTTAGCGCTATGTTTGCGAACAGGTCGCTGAAAGTTACACAAGGCTTTTTGGATAAAAACACCGAAAAATTAGCGAGCGGTCTTCGTATAAACAGGGCTGGCGACGACGCCTCCGGGCTGGCAGTGTCCGAAAAATTGCGGAGTCAGGTACGCGGCTTGAATCAGGCTTCGTCAAACGCGCAGAACGGCATTTCTTTTATTCAAACCACAGAAGGCTATTTGCAAGAATCTCAGGATATTATCCAGCGCATACGCGAGTTAGCGGTGCAGTCTTCCAACGGCATATACACGTCGGAGGATAGAATGCAGATTCAGGTTGAGGTTTCTTCACTGATTGACGAAGTTGACCGTATAGCGAGTCACGCTCAGTTCAATGGAATGAATGTGCTGACCGGACGTTTCGCGCGGGAGACAGGAGAGAATTCGGTAACGGCTTCTATGTGGTTTCATATAGGCGCGAATATGGACCAGCGCGAGCGCGTGTATATCGGCACTATGACAACGAAAAGTTTTGGGCTGCGTGATTTGGGCGATGATACAATCATGTCGCTGGAAACTCCCGACAGCGCTAACCGCGCTCTTGGAACGCTGGACGAGGCGCTGAAAATGATCAGCAAACAGCGGGCGGATCTAGGCGCGTATCAAAATCGTTTGGAACACGCGATACGCGGCATCGACATTGGCGCTGAAAATTTGCAGGCCTCTGAATCCCGCATACGTGATACGGATATGGCAAGCGAGATGGTTGAATATACGAAGAATCAGATACTCAGCCAGAGTGGTACGGCCATGCTCGCGCAGGCGAATCAGAGAACACAGACAGTCTTGCAGCTATTACAATAGCGGCGGCAGCGGTAATAATGATTAAAATAAGAGTACAGAGCGCCGGCGGCATTATTGAAACAGATAAGCCGTGCGGCGGTTGCTGGATAGACGCGCGGGATGTCGACAAATTTGATTTGCAGCGGCTTGAGAATGATTATGGAATCGCCGGCGAACTGCTGACCGACATAATGGATATAGACGAGCAGTCGCGCATTGAGCAGGACGACGGCTATATCGCTATAATTGTAAGTATGCCTGTATGGGATAACAGCAGCGAGATTGCCCGTTTTACTGTGCCGCTGGGTATAATCTTGTTTCCAGACAAAATAGTTACGATATGCCAGCGCTCCGGCGACGCTTTGGACGATATGGCGTCTAACCGCATAAAAGGCGTTTCATTGCGAAGCCAAAGCGCTTTCGTTCTATATATACTAGGCCGCGCCGCGTACGCTTTTTTGCGCGCGTTAAAAGAGCTTAACCGGAATTCGAGCGAAATCGAAAAGGCCTTGCAGCAATCGGTTCATAATAATGAATTGATACAATTACTGATGCTTCAAAAATCGCTTGTCTATTTTACAACAAGCATAAAATCGAACGGGCTTTTGCTTGAAAAAATTCAAAAACAGGTTTTTTTGCGCCTTCAAGAAGAAGAAATTGAGTTGTTGGAAGATGTCATTACGGAAAACATCCAATCAATGGAGATGGCGAATATTTATTCATCCATTTTGACAGGAACAATGGACGCTTTTGCCAGCGTTATTTCTAACAATCTTAATATAGTAATGAAACGCCTAGCCATAGTTAATATAGTTTTGATGATCCCGACCTTGATTTATAGCTTTTATGGAATGAATGTACGGCTTCCATTTCAGGAAAATGTTTTAGCCGTAGCCGGAATAGTTATTTTCAGCCTTTTTGCCGCGTTTGCCGGTGTTATACTTCTTAACATTGACGCCGCTTCAAAGAATCGCATACGGATACGGCGGGCGGCAAAAAATAAAAAACGCGGCCGATAGAAAATCCCCACAAAATCCTAGTTTTTGGAAGGATTGCGCTGAATTTAGCGGAAAAAGATTATGTTTGATTCTAAACTTTTTTTTAGCGCTTTTAAGTATTCTATTCCGGTGCTTTTGGGGTATCTTGCCATAGGCACGGCTTTTGGCTTGTTGATGTCCAACGCTGGTTATCCATGGGCGCTTGCATTGTTGATGAGCCTTGTGATGTACGCCGGTTCCGGACAGTATATTGCCGTCGGACTTTTCGCGTCCGGCGCAGGTCTTGTCGAATCTGTCATCATTCAGTTTGTAGTCAATGCGCGGCATATAGCTTACGGTATAACGATGTTTAAAAAATTTAGCGCGGCGGGCGCGTGCAAACCATACTTGATTTTTGCGCTGACGGATGAAACGTTCGCGCTGCTTTCGTCCGGTCCGCCGGCTGACGCGCTAAATAGCGGCTGCGGACAGGGCGGTAAGCGCGAAAGTGTTTTTTTTATGCTGTATGTCTCCGCGCTGAATCATCTGTACTGGATAGCAGGGACGCTCATAGGCGCGTTTGCCGGATTATTCCTGCCGTTTAATTTTGAAGGCGTCTCGTTTGCGCTTAGCGCCTTGTTCATTGTACTAATGATAGAACAGATAATGCGTGTAAAAAAAGTTATGCCGTTTGCCGTTTCCGCGCTCGTTACGCTGCTGACCGCGGCAATGCTGCCGGAGCGTGTCTCGCTGCTTTCGTCTCTGGCGGTCTCGCTTGCTGTTGTACAGATTCTTTCCGTTCCAAAAGCGGCGCGAGAGAAATCATGACGCCGCCTATACCGGAGGCAATAATATATACATTCGCCATGGGCGCCGTGATTTTTTTCTGCCGCGCCGCCCCGTTTATATTTTTTCGCGGCATGAAAACGGAAGGCGGGCGGGAAAATAAATTCCTGCTGTTTGTCGAAAGAACCGCCCCGCCTATAGCGATGACCGTCCTGTGTTTTAACGCGCTTGCCATACC
>JAIRZA010000030.1 GCA_031267475.1 Spirochaetaceae bacterium
TTTCATTTTTTTTTGACCCGGCGTGGAAAAAAGAGAAATCCATAACAGGCGGGAAATATTGGCGCTCGTCTAAAAATAACGTTTCACTATTTATGCAAAAAAACAGGACGCATATTTCAGACGCTGATCCATTTTTTACAGAGGATGCGGCGGAAACGCCCGAAAATTTCGCGCTCTTTAGCGACGGTTCGTGTGTGTCCGCGTGGCTGACCGGCATCGGTCTCGTAAACAGGGCTCTTGAGAGGATAAATCTGCCGATAACAATACCGGCGACCGCTTTATTTGCGGCCGTATTTCCGCTTGGAGACGACTGGCGTATAGCTTTCCGCCTTGAAACTCCGGCTCCGGCTCAAGCGCGGGGCTTGGTTTCAGTCCTGTCTATGGCGCGGGGAGCGCTTGCTGGAAACTATATACGCGGCGATGGTATGGAATTCTTGCGCCTGTTGCTTTCAGAGCCGCCGGAAGTTGACGGTTCCGCCATTGTGTTGAAAAGTCCGCCGTTGCCTCAAAGCGTACTGTCTGGACTAATCACATCGTTATCGATATACTTAAAATAAAGAAATTTATCCACCGTGTTTGTCTAATTTGCTAGTTTGCAAAGACGGTTTTATAACAAAATTTGTTTTGTAACGAGGGGTTTATGCCTACATACGAGTATGAATGTAAAAAATGCAATAATGTTTTTGACGTTCTTCAAAGTTTTAAAGACGAACCTGTGAAAGTTTGCCCAAAATGCGGCGGCGAAGTTCGCCGCGTCATAAACGGGGGAGCAGGCGTTATTTATAAGGGCGCTGGTTTTTATTCAACGGATAACGGCGCTCATCCATCAGGCAAGAAAAATGCGGTTGATAGTAAAAATGACGATAAAAAACCACCCGCCGCGCCGTGCGCCTCGTGCCCGCATTCAGAAAGCGGCGCCTGCGCCGAAAAAGCCGCCGGTTAATGTCTGGCGGATGGCTCAATGAAAAAGAAGAAGCCGCGTTTTTTTTGTGACGGCTGCGGCATGGAAGTTGCCGCTGACGAGGAGCGTTGCCCGTGCTGCGGCAAGTTTTTTGCGTCAATACGCTGCCCATCCTGCGGTTTTACCGGCGAACAGAGAGTTTTTGAGAAGGGATGTCCCGCCTGCGGTTATTCCGCGCCTGATTCTAAACCGCCGCGCAAATATCCGCCGCCAGTTTCAACCCCGCAGTGGGCTTATGTCGCAAGCATCGCCTTCGCTGTAATGATTTTATCCTTTTTGTTTATTCATATTACCCGTTGAATGATTTTTATTACGGAGTCTCTTGGGTAGCTTCCACGAAAGGCGCGCGCAACTGTACGCGGGCTCGTCCGCGCCATTCGTTGGCGTCGTCGCGTTCAGCTAAAAAACTCCATAGCTCGCGGGCGGGATTTGCCTTGCCTGTCGCGTAGAGCGCGGCGGCGAGATAGTAAACGGTTTGGTAATAGCCGGTTTCTTTCATGTAATTTTTAAGCTCGTCCCGTCTTGCAAGCTCCAGCATTAGATTTTCGAGGTTTGTAAACTTAAAATCAAATTGTTTAGAGATAATTTCATCAATTATTGTGGTGTTTTGAATCAGAAAAGCGAAAATAAGATGCGAGACCGCCTTACCGTGCCGGCCTGAAACATAAAAATACTCTCCTAGAAGTTTGTGCGCCTTTTCACTTTCGCCGTTTTTGTAGCGGTACATTTGTAAAAAGCGACTAGCGCCGGAGTTTTCAATGGTACGGCTCATCGCTTCTTTGACAAAACTGCCGTCGTCCTGCATCCAAAGCGTATCGTGTTCAAGAATTGTTTGCAGTTGCCGCTCCATCTCATTGTAATGCTGACTTAAATGCTCTATATCCGCGATTTTATAGCGTATTTCAATCGCGAAAGCCGGATTTTCCATTCTGTCGCTGTTAAGAAGCGTCTCGTTGAACTGCCTCAGCGCTATTTCATTCTCGCCCATCAAGCGGTAAGTTTCCCCAATCCAATAATCCGCCTCTGGATAGCTTTTAAGACGGTCAAAATATTCTAACGCGCGCTGCGCGGAATTGCTCAATGCCCCGCGGCCTACACGGTAGTAAAGCTCGTTCAGCGCCGCCGCCGCGTCTAATTGGCCGCGCTCGGCTATATAAATTTCTATCATGTCCAAGGAATCGTTCATGCGGCGTACTTCCGGCAGTGAAAGCAGTATGATGAGGTCATTTTCCATTTTAGAGTACATCTCGCGCCTGTAGTCGCGCGCGTCGTGGAAAGCGGTGAGCGCGTCCCCGTAAGAGCCTTCGCGGAACAGATTTTTTCCTGTTTCCAGCGTAAACCAATAGTGGCGTTCCTTGTTTACGCGCTGTTGCGCATGGAGTGTGAAAATAAAACTTGTAAACACAAAAACAAGAGCTATAGTTTTTATCAGTATGCGCGTCACGAAAATATGCCTTCTTTAAGATTGTCGGATAAACTAGGCTAAAGCTGTCGTGATTCGTTGTTCGTTTCTTTTTTCAAGTACATCGTATCAATCAGCGCCTTGCCTGTTTTTGTTTTGAACAGCTTTTGCCTTACCGATGCGATTGCTTCAAGATTGTAATCATCTTCGTACATATTAACTATAAGGTCGGCCTCGACAAGTATCTGAAAATCTATGCCGTCTATTTTTTTGTATGAGTGATGATTGCCGATTAGAAAATATACCCGTTCTTTAATCCCGTTGTCGATTTCCAAATCCCCGATCAGTTCTTTCGCTATTTCCGGAGCAAGCTCCTCGTGATATTTTAGTATGCCGGAGCTGTAAATTTCCTCCGCCTTGCGCAGTCCTATGTCGTGCAAAATAGAGGCGTATTCGATGATGGTTTGCGCGCGGTCGTCGCAGGATTCATCCCTGCCTATGCTCTGCGCAAACGCAAATACTTTAAGCGTATGATTGATACGCCTCACATCATTTCCGTTGTAATCAATCATCAGGTTAAGAATCGTGTTTGTGTGCGTCGCCATGCGAATCCTCTGAATTTTTCATCATGCTGTTGTATAAATCATCGCCCACACATTCGCGCGCGTACTTGCACCATTTAATACACGTTTTTGTGTCATTGTAGGCGATAAAACCGCATTTTTCGCATACTCCGCGCACATCCGTTGAAAACAAATCAATATCGCCGCCGCACACGGGACATATTTTTGTTTCCAACGAAGGTGTTCGTATATTATCCGCTCCGGGACAATGATACGTCATAAGCGCCGGCTTGTTACGCCTGTCCCGCCGAACCTAATACATTTTTATTTTTCCCCGCGTACATGATTGTTAATTCATCGCGGGCGGGGCCCAGATACTTACGCGGATCAAATTCGCTGGGATTTTCCGCAAGAACCTTGCGTATTACGGCGGTCATGGCAAGCCGCCCATCGCTGTCGATGTTGATTTTGCAGACGGCGCTCTTAGCCGCTTTGCGCAGTTGGTCCTCTGGAATACCTACAGAATCCGGCAGTTTGCCGCCGTACTGTTCAATCATTTTAACATATTTTACCGGCACAGACGACGCACCGTGCAGGACTATCGGAAAGCCCGGTATCTTTGTTTCGATTTCGGCAAGTATGTCGAAGCGGAGCGGCGGCGGTATCAGTATGCCGTTTGCGTCCCGCGTGCATTGTTCCGGCTTGAATTTTGCGCGTCCGTGGCTTGTGCCGATAGAAATCGCGAGCGAATCGACTTTGGTTTTTCCAACAAAATCTATTACTTCCGACGGCTGGGTATAATGGGAATGTTCCGAGCTTACATCGTCTTCCACGCCGGCGAGTACGCCCAATTCTCCCTCGACTGTAACATAATCCTTTTGAGAATGCGCGAAATCGCAGACTCTTTTTGTAAGCGCTATATTTTCATCATAAGGCAGATGCGACCCGTCTATCATGACGCTGGAAAACCCGGTCTCTATGCAGTCTTTGCAAAGCTCAAAACTGTCGCCGTGGTCCAGATGCAGCACGATAGGAATGTCGAAGCCTAATTCGTGGGCGTATTCGACAGCGCCGCGCGCCATGTTCTTTAATAAGTTCTGGTTAGCGTACTTCCGCGCCCCAGAAGAAACTTGCAGTATGACCGGTGATTTTGTCTCAACACAGGCTTGTATTATCGCTTGAAGCTGTTCCATGTTGTTAAAGTTATAAGCTGGAACAGCGTAGCCGCCGGTTATTGCTTTTTTGAAAAGCTCTTTGGAATTGACCAAACCTAATTCTTTGTATGATGTCATAAAAACTCCTTAGTTTATGATTTTACTCTTTAATAATAGAGCGGCTAAAACGGACGGTCAAGGACGGCGCAGGGCTTTTTTCAGATTTTCAAGGATGATATCAACCTGGGGGCGCGCGTCTATATCTACAAGCAGACCTTTTGACCGGTAATACTCGATAAGCGGGGCTGTTTGTTCGCGGTATACTTCCAGACGTTTTTTTACGGCTTCCGGTTTATCGTCCTCGCGGATGTATACGTCGCCGCCGCATTCGTCGCAAAAATTGTCTTTTTGAGGAGGGTTAAAACTCTTGTGCCAGTTAAAACCGCATTTGCGGCATACAAGGCGGCCTGAAAGCCGTTCAATAACAACGCTGTCCGGCACGTCAAAATTTATCACGGTATCGACTCTTGAAAATGTCGTTAGAGCCTCCGCCTGCGCGATTGTGCGCGGGAAGCCGTCGAGGATGTACGAGGTTTTTACATCGTCTTTTGCCAGCCGCTCGCGCACCAATTCTATCGTTACCGCGTCGTCAACCAGTTTTCCCGCGTCAATTACGGCTTTTACTTTTACGCCCAGAGGGCTTTTCGCCGCGATAGCTTCGCGAAAAATGTTGCCGGTGCTTATATGCGGCGCGTTAAAAAGCGTGGTCGCTTTAGCCGCCAGCGTCCCTTTACCGGCGCCGGGCGGCCCTAAAAAAACAAGCTTCATTATCAGCATCTCCTGTTGCTTTTCATGGTATTCAAAAAAAACGGGCGCGTATAGAGTCCG